>CAZKIT010000301.1:0-1653 GCA_964552905.1 uncultured Spirochaetaceae bacterium | reverse complement strand
GTGTCGACAGGAACGGCTATATAACGGAGAAGGAGACGGAGCAGCTCTACTGCCCTTCGTGCAGACGCTTCCTCGCCGACAGATACGTCTCCGGTACATGCCCCAGGTGCGGTTCCACAGGCGCCCGCGGCGACCAGTGCGACGCATGCGGTTCGCTTCTGGATCCGACCGAGCTCATCGAGCCGAAGTGCTCGGTATGCGGAAGCACGCCCGAGATAAGGAAGACAAAGAACCTCTACATCAACCTCCCGAAGGCTCTTCCCATGCTCCAGGAATGGATGGAGAAGACGAGCAGGGAAGGCTTCTGGGCGAAGAACGCTGTCCAGATCACCTCGTCCTGGATCCGTGACGGACTTCAGGAGAGATGCATCACACGTGACCTCAAGTGGGGTATTCCGGTACCCAAGGAGGGATACGAGGACAAGGTCTTCTATGTCTGGTTCGATGCCCCCATCGGCTATATCTCGATAACGGCCAATCTCACTGACAACTGGGAATACTGGTGGAGAGACCCGGAGAACACCGAGCTCTTCCAGTTCATCGGTAAGGACAACATCCCGTTCCACACCGTAATATTCCCGTCATCCCTCCTCGCCACGGGCGAGAAGTGGACAATGCTCCACCACATGTCCTCCACGGAGTACCTCAACTACGAGGGAGGCAAGTTCAGCAAGAGCAGGGGAATCGGAGTATTCGGCAATGACGTTCAGGAGACAGGAATCCCTGCCGACATCTGGCGTTTCTACATGTTCTACAACAGACCCGAGAAGCAGGACTTCACATTCACCTGGAAGGACCTCCAGGAGAAGGTCAACAAGGAACTCATCGGTAACCTCTCGAACCTCGTCAACAGAACTCTCACGTTCGTGAAGAGGTTCTACGGCGGTTCCATTGCAGAAGGAGAGTGCGACGAGGAGCTTGTCCGTGTTATAAGAGAGAAGGAGCAGGAGATAACAGCTCTCCTCGAGAAGGCTGAGGAGAGAGATGCCCTCCGAGCAATCTTCGCACTCTCCGACATCGGCAACAAGGCATTCCAGGACGGAGAGCCGTGGAAGAAGAGAACGGAGAATCCGGCTCAGGCGGAGAAGCTCCTGAGGACTCTTCTCTATCTCATACGTGACCTCGGTGTCATGGTTGCACCTTACATGCCCGAGACAAGCGGGAGAATTCTCTCGTTCCTTTCCCAGGATGAGACTCTCTCCTGGGCAAGCGTCGGAACATTCGAGGGTGACATCACCATCGGAGAAGTATCTCTCCTCTTCACGAAGCTTGAAGACAAGCTCATCGACGAACTGAGGGAAAGATACTCGGGTTCCCAGAAGGAAAGGGAAGAGAAGAAGAACGAAGAAAAGAAGGCGGAAAAGAAGCCTCAGAATAAGGAAGTGAACAACAAGATGGACGAAGAAAAGTCATTATTGGAGAACTGGGCTCACAAGGTCATTCTCAAGGTAAGCAGGATTGTCGAATGCGAAAAGCATCCCGAAGGCGACAAGCTTTACATTCTCAAGCTCGACTGCGGTGAAGAGGAGAAGAGGCAGATTGTATCCTCCATCGTACCGTATTACACAAGAGAAGAGCTCCTGGGACACAATATCGTCCTCGTGAGCAACCTCAAGCCTGCGAACTTCCGCGGCGTCAAGAGCTACGGCATGC
>CAZKIT010000300.1:0-1664 GCA_964552905.1 uncultured Spirochaetaceae bacterium | reverse complement strand
GGTGTTGTAAGTTTTGCCAGTCCATTTATAAATTTCTCCTGCCATGATATCCCATTTCCGGAGACATCTAAACTACCAGAAAGATAAATTTTAAGATAGTTTTCATAAGTTTCATCATATTGGTCCCCAGGAGAGAGAACCAGGATGTTTTCATTAATTTGATTCATATTTTGCTACCATTGTTATATACACCGGATCTGTTTTACCTTCCGGAATAAATTTATAATAAAAATCGCCGTAATCATAAGCCAGACATTCTACGACGCCTTTCCCATAACCCTCAAAGATAATTTCCTTTCCGTAAATCCCAAGATCATATTCTTCCTTTATCGGTTTATGGTTCAAAGGATGTTCCCCAAATGCGTCGGTGTAATCTGGGTTTTCAATATCGGCGAGAAGATAATCATAAAGAGGACCAAAGGATAAAGTCTGATTTACCTCTTGATACTCCTGTGATTCCAAGATGCTCTCATCCTCTTTTGCCTTGGATATTAATTTTCAAATCTATCAACAACTTCTTTAAATTCTTGTTGTCGTCTCTTCTGTTCTATTATTGATGCACCACCAGTCATATGTAAATTTAAAAATTCCCCAAAAATCTCCGGTAACCTCAAATTCCGCTACTCCCTGACCTTTGTGAGTTAAGTTGATTAAAACACTTCCTTCCTCTAGGACATCCTCAAAGTCAAAATTAAATCCAAGTCTAGAAAAACATTCCATAACTCCTACTGTATCGTTTCGTTTCTTTATAGACTCAAGAAGATTGTCTAAATTGGTTCTATGATAATTAACTAAAGTACCATCTTGAAGTATCTTAAATGAATTATTTTTCTCTGAAACTAAACTAACCCTGGTGGCTGGCATAAAAATCAAGACATAATTTTACAACTTTAATATAAGAACTACCAAAATCCTCTGGAGAAAATTCAAAAGAGGCTAATGGAGTTCTATCTGATTTAGTAACTTCTATACTATCCTTATTTTTAAAAATCCAAATTCCCTTTCTTGCCAGGTATTCATTATCTAACCAGAGATAGTCACTGATGGTAAGATAATTTTTTCTCTTAAAGTCTTTGCTTTTAGTTCATAATTCTGATTACTCCAAATATCAATAGTAGGTAAAGAGTCTTCAACAAATTCAAAGAACTGATCGTAGTCTTTCTGTAAAGTCTCTTGTTGCGAAAAGTTCATATCCTCCATCTTCTTTTAACCAAATAACTCGTCTTCCTATAATCTTCAGTCCTAAAGCTTCTAGTGGCATCTGATAACAAGACAACTGCAATTCATACATACTAAATGAATCATCCGGGAGATCAGCAAAAGGAGCTAAACAATTTTTACCATGACTTCTATTATAATCTGAAAATAAAGAACCATTATTTTTCCAATCAAATATCCAAAGTCCATTATTAGGATCTCCAGGATTTTGTGGATTTAAATAGTACATAAGGAGATCAAAACAGCCACAATAATCTTGTTTTAATTTTCCGGAAAGACTACCAACACAGCTAAATACTCTTGTCTCAGGCATCACAACCCAAAAATTAGGAGATAATTCATTGTAGAACTTAAGTATAGCTTCTTCTTTCGGTCTCGTCGGAATTAACCAGTTTTTCTCTTTGTAATATTTTTTCCATTATATAATTTATTATCCTTGGATATTG
>CAZKIT010000299.1:1202-1670 GCA_964552905.1 uncultured Spirochaetaceae bacterium | reverse complement strand
ATATGTGTCTGAGGTCTTCCTTAGAGAAAAGCATGGGGTGTTCAAGTGTTTTCATTGAGATGAAAAATAGTCTCAATCCCTTTCTCTTTCAAGACTTCTTGCGTTATTTTGTAAGCTTTCCGCTTTTTTGTCTTCACTCCCGGTCTTCTTCTCCGATCACGAACGGCATGAGGCAGTACGGATAAAGTGAAATGTGTCCGTCTTTCGAATAATCCTTCTGGGAGAAGACAGCGGGAGATATTACCCTTGACGGATACTTTCTCATGAATTCGTCGAGCGAAGCATGGTTTGTGGTTTTGGAGATCTTGCATTCTACCGGCATTATCTTCATTCCCTTTGCAATAAGGAAATCGAGTTTAAACTTGTGAGTACTGTTGTCCTTCTTCCATGTTGTGTAGTAGAGGTCTTTTCCCGACGACGCGATTGTCACCGCGGCTGCATTCTCGTAGAGGTATCCGAGATTGGCGG
>CAZKIT010000299.1:0-1192 GCA_964552905.1 uncultured Spirochaetaceae bacterium | reverse complement strand
AAGGGTATCAGAAAGCATCTTGGTATAAAGCTCGGAGAATACGGCTGCACCGGTCTTCAGAAGAAGCGTGACTAAAAGCCCGTTGTCTGCGGTATAGAGTTTGAACCTAGAGAGGTCAACTCCCTGAGAGAGCGTGAATGACGGGTCGGTACAGTTCCAGCAGGGCAGTACCGTACATGATGTGATAAGGTCGTAGAAAAGTTTCCTGTCCTTGATGGATTCTGTTTTGCCTGTAGCTTCGGAAAGCGAGAAGTTCATGCCTCCGCGTGCCAGTTGGGAAGGAATGGATTCGAAGATCTTCGATATTCTTCCCGAAGGATCTATCTTGAAGAAATCCTCTTCATAGAGTTCGATGATTTTTCTCTTCACTCTGTCGATTTCCATGAAGGAAGACTTCTCGATGTAGGCTTCAACTGCCTGCGGCATGCCTCCGACAGCCATGAAAAGCCGGTAGTCCTTCATCTTTGCACGGTTTACTGCCTGCCCGAGCGGCAGTCTGTTCTCATAGAAGCTGCGAAGAGTACTGTAGCAGCTGTTTTCTCCCTTTGTGGCCCAGAGAAACTCTTCCCAGTCCATCGGATACATTCTGATCTTATGCTCTTCGGACGGGATTACGATGTTCTGCACATTTTTCCTTATGGAGAGCAGAGACCCGGTTTCTATATAGTCGTAGCGTCCGTCGGCCACGAGGTGCTTGATTGCCTGCCTGACCTTAGGCTGTAGCTGTATCTCGTCGAAGATTATCACGCTCTCCCTTCTGTAGAGTTCGGTTTCCTTCTTTGCCGAGAGGCGGAGAAAGAACATGTCCGGATTGCTGATGTCGCCGAATATGGAAAGCGTTTCGTCGTCGATGTTCGAAAAGTCGATTTTTATGTATGACCTGTATTCTCTTTTGGCGAATTCCTCGGCTACCGTTGACTTTCCCACACGCCGCGGCCCCTCGATAAGAGCCGCGTATTTTCCGTTATATTTGTCTTTCCATTCTTTCAGTTTATCGTAAACCTTTCTCTTAAAAAACATTAGTTTGTTTCTCCAAGATTATTTTGACCGGAAAAACCGTAAATCTCAAGATTAATTTTGTAAAAAATCCCGTGATTTTCAGAATTATCGTAAGAAGCCGGTACTAAATACTGCTCATTTCCTCGTGTACTTATTCTCTCCTTTGTTCTAATATTCTCCTGTTACGGAGGCA
>CAZKIT010000298.1:0-1683 GCA_964552905.1 uncultured Spirochaetaceae bacterium | reverse complement strand
CGTTGATTTCGATATCCTGTTCCCTGTAGACGTTCTGGATGGCCTTGACGAGGAACGAAAGGACAGCCGTCTCACCCTGTACCGTCAGGACCTCTCTCGAGTTGACCTGGGCATCGCAGAGCTTGTCACCGCACTTGACCTCATCTCCCTCTCTGACGAGGAGGACGATACCCTGGGTCGGAACCTTGTGCATATGCCTGAAGCTCTTTCCGTCTGCCGCCTTCTCAGCGAACTCGGGCTGCTTTGCAAGTTCGTCCAGGATCGTGATCTTCGCATATCCCTTCTCGATCTTGATCTTCTCGACCGTACCGGAGACATGAGCGATGACAGTATAGTTCTCGGTCTGTGTCTTCGTTGCATCGAAGAGAGAGTTGACGAGAGGAAGACCGCCCGCGATATCCTTACTCTTACTAGCGTCTTCCTTCGGAGCGGATGCGATGATGTCACCTGCGTGAATCTTCTGTCCCTCTTCCTGGAAGTGCATGATGGAGCCGCCGAGGATTGTGTATGCCTTGTCCTCACCGTTCTCAAGCTTCACGACTACTGTCGGGTTGTACTTACCGAGCTTGTCTCTCGATACCGTATGCCATTCCTTGACACCGGAAGCATGGTTCTCGACGACGAGGTAACTCTTTCTTGCAACGAAGTCCCTCATCTCGCTGATCGTGCTGTCCTCTTCGGCGATTATGAGCTCGTTGAACGGGTCGAATGTGTAGACGACGTCTCCCGAAGGAATGACTGCGCCGTTCACGACACCTTCGCTGAGCACTGTGCCGACGGGGATTTCCTCTTCGCTTGTGGAGCCGATGACGAATGTCCTGCCGTCCGTGACGAGGAGCTTACCGTTGAACTTCGACACGACTTCCTTTCCGCTGTTATCCTTATAGAAGGCATAGCCCTTACCTACGTTCTCTCCGTTCTGGACGAGAAGTTCGGAGAACTTTCCTGTGATTTCGTCAAGGACCTTCGTTACGGTGTATCTGCTCTTACGCGGATATATTCTCTTTCCTTCCCTGTTGATTACATAGAGGTTCTCGTTGATACCGTCAATGATGACAGGGTAGTCGAAGCTCTTCTCGTTGGAGGAGACAGTTGCAATACCGCCGGCATGGAATGTTCTCATCGTGAGCTGTGTACCCGGCTGGCCGATTGACTGAGCGGCTACGACACCGACAGCCTCACCGATTTCGACGGTCTTGTTGGTTGCGTAGTTACGGCCGTAGCACTTCTTGCAGACGCCGTGTTCCGCCTCACATGTGAGAACGCTTCTTATAAGGACCTTCTCGACACCTGCATCTTCGATTGCCGCAGCCATCTCGTTGGTGATGAGCTCATTGGCCTTTGCAAGCACAACAGGCTTTCCGTTCTCGTCCTTGAGGAACGGATGGAGAACATCCTCGACCGGGAATGCACCTGCAATCTTGGAGTAGAGAGTCTCGTTCTTTGCAGAATCAGCAGAGACCCACATACCGTTGATTGTATGGCAGTCCTCCATCGTGACGACGACATCCTGCGCGACGTCGACGAGCTTACGTGTGAGGTAACCTGCACGTGCAGTCTTGAGTGCGGTATCTGTAAGACCCTTTCTTGCACCGTTCGAGGAGAAGAAGAATTCGATGATGGAGAGGCCTTCCTTGAAGTTCGACTTGACAGGAAGTTCGATGTTGTCTCCGTTCGGCTTTG
>CAZKIT010000297.1:0-1695 GCA_964552905.1 uncultured Spirochaetaceae bacterium | reverse complement strand
CTTCACTAAAGCCTTCAATTCCGTTCGTGATGGTAACATACTCTTCAAAAAATTCCACCCCCATACGCTTCGTCATTCGTATGCCGTGCACACTTTGCAGAAGGACCGCAACAATATCATGAAGGTCAAGGCGCAGCTGGGCCACAGTAATCTCTCGTCGACGGAAATCTACATCGGCGACGCAAACCTCTACAATGTGACGAATCCGATGGATCCGGAAGAGGTAGCTGAAATCCTCTGCAGAGCGTTCCATGAGAGAACGTCACGCTGAAGTGAGTGACGTCTTTTCTTATTCGTACGAGGAAGCAAACGAGAAATACCATTTCACTCCGCGGCAGCAGATTGTCGCTTCTCACATCATGAACTGCAGGACTGCAGAAATGGGTGCTTATGTCTACCAGTGTGAAGAGTGTGGACATGAGTACATCACTTACTGTTCCTGCCGTGACCGTATGTGTCCGAAGTGTCAGAGTGATGCTCACCACAAGTGGATTGAAAAGATGATGAAGATTGTGCTCGACTGCATACATCTCCATGTTGTTGTCACGGTTCCGGAGTGTCTCAACAGAATTGCACTTGCGAACAAGGAGTTATTCTACTCCCTGCTCTTCGAGGTCGCAGTCTCTGCTGTCCTGACCCTCTGCCGTGACAGGAAGCATCTTGGTGCCACTCCTGGTATTACAGCCATCCTCCACACGTGGGGACAGAAACTGACGTTCCATCCCCACATCCACCTTGCCGTCACGGCAGGCGGTCTTACCGATGACGGGAAATGGAAGAATGCAAAACGTACGAAGAAGGGAGATGTCTATCTCATACCTGTCAAGGCGCTGGCAAGAATCGTGAAGAAACAGATGTTCAAGAAACTGAGGGAAAGCAAGAAGAAGGGTCTCCTCATTTTCGACGACACTGAGTTCGAGAAGATTCTGAAAGAAGCCGACACGAAAGAATGGATCAGTTACTGCAAAGAGCCTTTCAAAGGCTCCGGTGGCGTGTTTGCCTACATCGGCAACTACACGCACCGTTCTGCCATCGCGAATTCCAGAATTCGCTCTGTCAATAAAGACAAGGTCACTTTCCAGTACAGAGACTATGCAGACGGGAATAAGCAGAAGCTGCTGACTCTCTCCAACATCGAGTTCATCAGACTCGTTCTTCAGCATGTACTCGCCAAAGGCTTCGTCCGCATCAGGCACTACGGCCTTTATGCGGTACCCAACAGGAAGAAGAGACTCAAGGCTGCAAGAGAACAGCTCTCTGTAGAGAAACAGCAGAAGCCACCTGTAGAAAAGGAAGAAGTAAGGAAGACGGAAGAAGCACTTCCTTTTGTCTACAGGTGTCCCTGCTGCGGCGGCATCATGTACCGCAGGAACAGTACTCCTCTGTCGAAGGAGGCCATCATCATGATGATGGCGGCAAAGCTTGTCGAGCCTCTTCCCCCGTAAAACTCACGCCCATTTCTACTTCCGTGGCAGTTTTAACCCCCTATGGGGGTAAGGGGGCTCTATTGCCTTTTTCTCATCACAGTGGCATATTCAGACATGTAGACATGCCTTCAATGCCTCTGTCTCCATTCCGGGGGAATGGAAAAACGGGTACTAAATTCCATAGAAAAGGTTCCCGTGTGTTCAGTTCAATTTATTTATCTCAAATTCAGATCCGTCTTGTTTTACGCAGTGTGAATCATTCGTGTGC
>CAZKIT010000296.1:0-1697 GCA_964552905.1 uncultured Spirochaetaceae bacterium | reverse complement strand
AGCAGGATAATATCCATCCTTAGTAACACTGAGTGAATATGTCGCAGGTGTAAGATCCGTGAATGCGAACGAACAGTCACTGCTGCTCTGTACTGTCTTTACAGTAGTACCTGATGCGTTGACAAGGGAAACGAATTCACCTGCACTGTTAGTCTTTCCGCTGATTGATCCATAAATGGCTACCAGCTTCTCTCCGTCTACGACAGTGCTCTTGCCTGCTTCCACAGTAACAGAAGCCGATTCATAAGAAGTATATCCTGTCTTCGTGAATCTCAGTTTGTAGTCACCAGGTTCAACATCATTGAACGTGTACTCCCTGCTATCAAGTGTTGCTGTGCTCTTTATTGACTGTGTACCCTTTATAAGATAGACAGTCTCCCCTGCTGATTCACTCTTACCGGAGATTGTTCCGTAGAGACTCGTCAAAGCAATACCGTTAACAGTCAGATTGCTTCCATTCCTGATTGTGTATGATATCGTTTCGTAAATTGAGTAGCCGGTCTTTGAGAAACTGAGTGTGTAGGTTCCGACTGCAATATTGCTGAACTCATACTTTCTGTCACTTCCTGTTGTCACTGTCTCGATTACTGAGGAATTACTGAGAAGGCTGACTGTTTCACCGATGCTGTTGGATGTACCGCTTATCTTACCATACGAACTTACAAGAGACTGTCCGTTGACAGTAGTCGTGGTTGCCACGGCAACGGAGACGTCACTTACTATGTATGAAGCATAGCCGTCCTTACTGAACCTTACTGAATATGTTCCGGCACTTACCTTGTCGAAGGTGTACGAACAGTCTTCACCGGTAGATACTGTATCGACAGGAGTACCTGCTTCATTGAGGAGTGACACTAACTCTCCCTTTGATGCACTCTTACCGCTTACTGTTCCGTACAGGCTTGTAAGTTCCTTTCCGTTGATCAGGATATTGCTTCCGTTGGTTACGGAGAAGAGAACAGATTCATAGGATGAGTATCCATCCTTTGTGAACTTTATCTTATAGCTTCCGCTTTCGACACCTGTAAACTCATACTTCTTATCGGATGAAGTCGTAACTGTCCTGACTACTGCAGAATCCCTTATGAGACTGACGTCTTCACCCTCGCTGTATGATGCTCCGCTGATCTTTCCGTAGAGACTGACAAGTGCCTCTCCGTTTACTGTCGTCGTATTGCCGACTGTAACGAGGACATCACTTACTGTATATGCAACATAGCCGTCCTTACTGAATTTTACCGAGTATGTTCCAGCTGAAATACCGGTGAACACATAAGAACCGTCTTCTCCGCTCTCAACTGTCCTGACAGGAATTCCATTGGAATCGAGAAGAGAGACAGATTCGCCGGAGGAGGAACTCTTACCGCTTACTGTTCCGTAGAGACTCGTCAAAGCAATACCGTTAACAGTCAGATTGCTTCCGCTTCTGATTGTGTACGATGTTGTCTCGTAAGCCGAGTATCCGTCTTTTGTAAATCTTATTGTATATGTTCCAACTGCAATGTTTGAGAACTCATACTTTCTGTCGTTTCCGGTTGTTACAGTGTAAACGGCTGAAGATGAAGAATTAAGAAGGCTTACTGTTTCACCGACACTGTTGGATGTTCCGCTTATCTTACCGAACGAACTTACAAGAGCCTCTCCGTTGACGGTTGTCGTCTTGTCTGCTGCGACGAGGACGTCAGTCACGTCGTAGT
>CAZKIT010000295.1:0-1701 GCA_964552905.1 uncultured Spirochaetaceae bacterium | reverse complement strand
TGTACCGATAAATCTCTTCTTCCTCATCGTGTTCGGGAACCTCGGCGACACCGGGAACGTCGATAATCCATTCAACATCCTTACCACCGTTCGGATATTCTTTGACGACCTCATAATGGCCTTCTTCGGCTACTCCTTCGACAGCCGGAATCCGATGAGTGATTTTTTCAGAAGTGATGTAACCTTTTTCTTTGTCATAAGTGGTTAATTCATTTTCATCTGCATCTAAAATTCTCATAAAACTACTCCTTCATTTAATCATCCGGAAGTCTCTTCCAGATATAGACAACGAGATATGGTGGCATGTTGTTATGCGGCCATCCGGTATCATCAGAACGACCATAAGCCCCTGCATAATCTGTATAATCCAAATCGTAATATGCTGAACCATTATAACGAGCAAGCGGATAATCTACAGTTCCTACATTAGACTTATAAACACCATCATAACCATCTGCAGAATCGTGAATTCTCTTTGTTCCGATAATATGTCTATGTTTAGGCATCTGCGCATACGTGAGAGCATGCTCCGCTTCACCACCCGTTGCTCCAAGAGTGTATGTACTGTCATCAGAACCGAGAAGGAACTGACCTTTTATCCGCTCCCAGTTACCACCATAATAAAGCGCCGGAGATGTCGAATTCGTGGAAATATAGATGCTTCCGACCGGATAAATATTATCAGCATAAACAGCTTCAAATTTCTGACCTTCTCCGAGTCCTCCGACATAACATTTCTTATCTTTCTCGGGATACAGATTAGTGACATACGTTCCTAAATTTTCAGAAAGTAACGTCAGAGAATACGTAGGCCATGTAGATTGATTATACCATTCACCTTTGAGAATCGTTCCCACATCCGCGACTGTAATTGATGTCGGTGTAACTTCTATCGTCTTACCGTTCGCATCAATTCCTGTGAACGTGTTCCCGCTCGCCGACGTCATTCCGACAATTGTCGTCGTCTTTCCCGTTCCGCTCCACTGAACATAATTCAGATAATTTGCAGAATCAAAAACAACCGTTCCATCGGAAAGCGTTACAGTAACGACATCCGTGTAATATTTCTCGCCATAGAAATAAGCATACGACACCCATTCTTTTTTAAATGTCGGCAACTTCGTTATCGGATTGATTATTTCAACAATGTGATAATATCCGACACTCCAATACGTATCGCCGCTTCTTATTAATCTTCCCGCTGTATAACTCTTACCATTGACAACAAGAACAACACCCTCTGAACCTGTATAAGACGACAGAACATCGATAGATTCCGCACCATACCAATGTGTCCCCCCAGGCCACGAAGGATTCGTTATCGTCTCTCCGCTGACTGCATCCTTGACCGTTCTGAAGACGTCATTCTGAATCGTTCCCTTGACGATTGCATCTTTACCCAGAGTGATATCCTGAGCATCGATGTGACCGCCTGCCGTCATCTTGAATCCTTCAGCCCCGCCGCTTGAATCCCAATTCTCACTTTTGATTGCACCGCCATTATTGACGATAAATTCTTTTCCTCCGATTGCGTCAGCATGCATTTCTGTCGCTGTTATCGTGCCGGGGCTGATTACATTCGGAGCATCAAGAAGAATCTCAGCTTCTCCGACTGCGAGCTTAGTTCCATCTGAATTAAGAGTGACCTTCGAATCCGTGACAAGAATACCGACTGACGTGACGACTGGTGTACTCCAGTCA
>CAZKIT010000294.1:0-1720 GCA_964552905.1 uncultured Spirochaetaceae bacterium | reverse complement strand
TTTTTCGAAAAATCTGAAAAATTATGTGTTCAATGTATTTACACAATTATTTGTAAGTGATATCTTCCCTCGTGGTTGAGATGATATCAAAACCGGTTAACATGCAATTCTTCCCCGTAAAGGGATTGAATATATTTTTTCATAAATCCTCCTTTTTTACCGCCTTATCCTGATTCAGGCGGTTTTTTCATTTCAAAAGGAGTGCTCTTTCATCATTCTCCAGCGCCGAGAATCCCCTGAGCGCCTTTATTGCGGCCTTCGTGGTATCCAGTCCGTCGAGCGGCATCGACACCGTCACGACACCGTCAAGGGAATAGAGGAACCGCAGGTTCCACTGGAAGAGAGGCCACGACGGATGTCTTTTCTCCAGCTCCTTCCTCTTCTCCTCGGGGAAGCTTCCCTCCGTTCTTTCCCTGCCTTCCGTCTCGATGATGACCGGAACATGCTCTTCAACGGCAACGTCATAGCACTTCTTCCTTCCGCTTGTGAGCAGGAAGTCACTCACGGTGAGAGGAAGGATCACGTATTCAATCCCTTCATGGGCCCTGAGTTTTCCCCTCAGTGTCTCTGCGTCCCCCGTCCAGCGCAGTCCCAGGTGCTTGATTCTCCCCTCATCCTTCTCCTTGCGAAGGAGGGAGACGCTCTCCCTTGTCACTGCGTTGTTCTCGAGAGCGAAGAAATCGTAATACCCGATTCCCAGTCTCTCGAAACGCGGAAGGTAGTTGTCAAGCGACGACTCGGTCGTCGAAAGGCAGTAGGAGTAACGCGAATAGCGCGTGGAAAGCGCATCGATTGTCGCAGTCGCAGCTCTCCTGTACTCGCTCGATATGTCGAAGTAGTTGAATCTGGCCTCGAGGAAGAGGTCCGCCGACTGGGTGACCTCTCTTATGTCGACATCACCGTTTCTGAAAGGAAGCGATGAAAACGAGAAACCGAGGGAACCTATAACCTTATCCAAACTATCTTCTTTATATGACATAAGTTAGAATTATATACAGAATAGAGGGCTTCTTCAATCTCAGTTTCTTTTCACTCTGGCCTTTATTCCGTTACGGGGTTAACAAAAAAAGGACAAAAGTTTATGTTTCTTCATATATGACTTCCAAATCCTCATCCACACTCGACATGACGAAGGGCAGGATAATACCCCTCCTCATAACATTCGCATTCCCGATCCTCCTCGGGCAGCTCTTCCAGCAGCTCTACAACACCTTCGACACCTGGTGTGTCGGGAACTTCGTCGGCAAGAACAGCTTCTCGGCTGTCGGGACCGTAAGCTCGATAATCAACATGCTCATAGGCTTTGCAGGAGGCTTCTCCACGGGTGCGAGTGTCGTGATATCACAATACTTCGGAGCGGGAGACGAGAAGAACGTCTCGCGTGCCACCCATACATTCGTCGTCTTCATGCTGATACTGGGCCTCCTGATGACTGTAATCGGTGTATGCATGGTTCCGGTATTCATAAAGATGGTGGGGTCTCCGGAGGAGGTTGCCGTCGAACAGGCGATATATCTCAACATCTACTTCGGGGGAATCATGGGACTCATGATCTACAACATGGGCTCCTCGATATTCCGTGCAGTCGGTAACTCGCGCCTTCCGTTCATATTCCTTGTGGTATCCGCACTGATGAACATAGTGCTGGACCTCGTGTTCGTAATCTGCTTCGGCTGGGGTACTGCGGGAGTCGCATGGGCCACGATAATATCACAGGGAG
>CAZKIT010000293.1:0-1721 GCA_964552905.1 uncultured Spirochaetaceae bacterium | reverse complement strand
CTGGTGATTATGGAAAAGGCAGACAGAAAGAAGATAGAGGAGATTATCAGAAGAAGAACTCGGGAGATGACAGACGAAAAGTACAGTCAGAGCCGCGGCGAAATCTTCACGCGTGACTGTACGGAGCGCAAGATAAGGGCGGCGGAATACTTTGCTCCGATTTTCGAGGAACGCTTCGGTGAAAAATATCCCGGAAAGGACTGGAATGAGGTAAGCGCCAATTTCTCGGTTCTCAGTGATTACAGCCCTGATACAATCGACAGAAGCGAGCATTTTCTCTATGCCATTACATATTTCATCCTTGATTCAATCTATTTCGGCGAAGACCGTAATGGAATGGAAAAACTCAAAAGGATTCTGAAGGAATGCCGGATTGAAGACCTGGCGGATGATGATTCCAGTGATGCCTTCCTGGAAAACCGTCTGCTCGCCGCATTCCATCCTCTCTATCATCAGAATATCGCGGATGACATTGCGGAGCTCATCTGCTTCAGGAATATAGACTACGTCAATTACAGGAACGAGAAACGGAGAAACGGGGGCTACAGCTTCATCTGTGACGGCTGGACGACTTCCCTTGAGAAGACGGGAGACTATAATAAGGATTTTTCTGTCAGAAAGCATTTTGATGATATGATGGCACTCGTCTCCGAACGCGACAAGGAAGACGCCATCGAAGCCTACAAGAAGCTCTTCTTTGAACTGATTGACTGCTATCTTGCTTCAGAGAAACAGTTAGAGAAACAGGAAGCGAAGCTGAAGGCTCAGAGGGAGTATCTTGAATTCCAGATTGAGGAAGCCTCCAGGAGAATACCGGAAATACCGCCTGAGGAGACCCTTGCCCTTATCGACAAGGACAGGGAGCTCGAGGAAAAGGAATCATCCTTCGATTTCCAGAAGGTCAATTTCAATGATACCTACGCCTACGGATCGTTCTCCGAACCCCGTCTCGTTCACAGGGAGACGAGGTCGTTTGCAGATGTGACCGTTCCCGATCCGTACAAGGTCATAGCGGGCTACTTCTTCCTCCTTGAAAAGGGAGATGATTATGCCTGGCTGCTTTCATCTTCAACTGCGACACTCGGCTTTGCCACGGAACTTCTTCCCTGGGCAGAATGCGAATGGAGCGATGAAGAAGATGAGTACAGAATGGATAACAGGGAAGAAAAGTATTGTGTATGTGAAAACTTCTACAAAGACGTGATGAATCCCTCTCTTGTCGGCCTTGACGATACGTTCACTCCGACAATAAGTCCGGCAAAGTACATATACATCAAGACGGAGGCCATTCCTCCGCGTTATTCCGTCACTCTTCCCGACCGCGATAAGCTTCTTCCCGTCTTCGGGGAGGAAATGACATCGTTTCTCGAGCGGAGCTACGTTGCCTCATACCACGGAACCCATTCCGTGGAACGGGAGAGCACCATCCTGGAAGAATACGTCAAAATCATGAATCAGCTGAGGGCCTCGAAGAAGGAGAATGCAGAGCTCAGTGAAAAACTCAGGGAGAAGGATACTTCTGAAAGGAAAAGCGGAAAGGAAGAGAAAAGCCCCGATGAAAGATTGCTGAACGAGCTGAATGCCCTGAAGGAGAGCATGTCACTCCTCGAGGAGGAAAACGGTGTCCTTCAGCGTGAACTCGAGAGAAAGAAGGGCGAGATAGCCCATATAAAGGTGGAACATGAGAACGAGAAGGAGGAGCTGAACTCCCTCAGGGAGCT
>CAZKIT010000292.1:0-1727 GCA_964552905.1 uncultured Spirochaetaceae bacterium | reverse complement strand
AGCATGAACACGAGGTTATATACTATCGAAGCACCGATGAGGATGTTGTAGTAGTTCTTGCTTGTATCTATGTTGATCTTGTAGATGGAAACGAAGTAGAAGACGTCGAAGAGTATTGCTATGATGCACAGGTTCGAGCTGAACTTGTTCTTTATATAGCGCATGCGGTCTTTCTGAATGAGGTTTTCGTCGAGTTCTCTCATGCTTTTTCTCCCTCCTTAATGAGTCTCTGCTCTTCCTTCATGAGGTTAGTTTTCCAGATTGCGTTGTATGTGAGTGCACCTGCTGCGATGAGGCAGACAGCAGACACTGCATAGTGGATGTCGAACCAGAATGTCGACTCCGTGTACTTGTGCTTGAAGATTTTCGCGTGCGAAGCGAGGGCCTCGAAATCGACCTGAAGCCACTGTGCCCTGTATGTCTGGATCTCGATGTGCGACCATACTACGAGGAAAAGGGTAAAGATGACAAAGAGCGCGATGGCAGTATAGTTACCGACGTAGTATCTGCGTCTCTTGCTCGTCTGCGAAACGAACAGAAAAACACCGAGAAGTATGTAGACGATGGATGCAACGAGGAAGCTTCTGTTGAAGCCCTGCATGTTGTAGTAGACGATGGAACCTTCGACCATTGTTTCAGTGTGGTCGTTCGGGTTTGTCATTGTCGTGTAAAGACAGTCGTAGAGATCTGTCATGATGCCGAGTGAGTATATGAATACGATAACTCCGGCAATGAGTGCGATATAACAGATTATGTTCTGAAATGTCATCTGTTTCTTATACATAACCGTTCCTCCTGGGAAATACTCCGGGGAGGGATTCCTCCCCGAAGACTTTGTTTTTGTTACTTGTTCAGGTTCTGATAGAACTTGAGAGCGCGGTTCCATGCACTCTGCTTGTAGTAGAGATACTGCTCGCCTGACCACTCGCCCTTGACCTTAGCTGCGCTTGAAGCTGCGTCTGAAGCTCCGTCAAGTGTGTAGCCGGATGCAATCTGGGTTACGAAGATGTTCGTGCCGCCCTTGGATGTGCTGAACTGGTTTGTAAGCTCTGTAAATCCGTTGATTGCGTCTGTCTCGACCTTTGTGTTCGGGAGAGTTGTCGGAACAGATGTGTACCACATGTTGTCGCATACAGCGAGCTCGGGGTGCTTGATTGTGCCGAGAGCGATGGCTGTACTGATCTTTGCAGCGCCTTCCTTACCTACTTCAACTGTGCACTGATATTCGAATGCCTGGCTCTTTGCGAACGAGAGTGTGGATCCGAGATACTGGCGTGCGAAGTTCGTGTAGTTGCCGCTTGCATACTTCCAGAGGTATTCCTCCGTGATGTCTGCGATAACCGGCATTTCCTTGCCGTTGAAGGAGAATGTTACGTAGCTGCCGTCGTCGTTCTTCTTGATGAACTCATCCGGACCGTAGCTCATCATGATCTGGCCTTCTTCGCTGAATGCGTAGTCGATGAGAGCGAGAGCTGCATAGAGCTTGTTGTCGTCACCTTCGACGCCTGCCTTGCTGATTGCCCATCCGTCTGTCTTTACAGATCTCCAGGACTCAGTGAATCTCATGTAGACGCCGCTCTCGTTCGTTCCGTCATACCAGCGTGCGACAGGAACCATGACACATGTATACTTCTCGCCGTCGTTGAGCTTTGTCTCGTTGAGGAGAGTCTGAGTCTGGTTGTAGTCGTAGCTCATGAAGCCGAGGTCGTTCTCGAGCATTGTGGAAG
>CAZKIT010000291.1:0-1734 GCA_964552905.1 uncultured Spirochaetaceae bacterium | reverse complement strand
CCGATTGTTATGCCGATGAAGAACATCGAGGCAAACGATGCGGCAGTCTCTGCCGGAACACCCTTATAGAGAGTCAGGAACGATGAAGCCCAGAGCCCCGTCGTCTGCTCGAGGGCACAGTAGCAGAAGAAGCAGAGAAGAATCTCCCCCACTCCCTTCGTGGAGAGTATCTCGCGGAATGTGAGAGCCTTCGGAGAAACGGACGGTTCCCCCTCTTTTTCTCCGCTTTCCTTCTTCCAGAGAGGAAGAGAAAAGAGAAGTATCGCGGTAAGCACCATCTGTATTATCGATATCGCCCGGTAGCCGCCGTTCCAGCTGCCGCCGTTCGTCATCACAGCTCCCATTATCGAAGGGCCGACCGATGCCCCCACTCCCCACATGCAGTGCAGCCACGACATGTGTCTGCTCCTGTAGTGGAGGGCAACGTAGTTATTGAGCGCCGCATCGACGCTTCCGGCACCGAGACCGTAGGGAACTGCCCAGAGGCAGAGGGAAATGAATGAAGAGCTTATAGAGAAGCCGAAGAGAGCGACGGCTGTCATGAGGACACTGAATGCCGTCACCTTTCCAGCCCCTAGACGCCGTGTGAGTCTGTCGCTCGAGAGACTCGAAACGATTGTTCCGAGTGCGATGATGAACGAGATTATCCCGGCATACGAGACAGGCACAGCGAGAGAGGGATACATCTTCGGCCATGCGGAGCCCAGGAGTGAATCCGGAAGCCCGAGAGATATGAACGAGAGATAGATTATGACGAGAAGAAGATTGAACATTGACACTTCCTTTACTGACTGGTTAAATAATATCGACAGAGGCGACCTTACATCAAATAAGATATCGCCGTAAAGTGTAACAAAAACGACAGGATAAAGATATGAGTCTTCAGAAATGTGCAATCAGGACAACAAGGGACATGCGTGAGATACAGGCCCACGGCACTCTCGACTTTCCCTCTGCCGTCTACTACTCCGAAAGAGGAAACACCTCTCCCGATGCCGTTCCATGGCACTGGCATGAGGAATTCGAGATACTCTACATAAAGAATGGACAGTGCAGAGTCCAGGTTCCGGGAGAAGAATATATTCTCAGGGAGGATGACACTGCCGTAATCAACTCCAACACACTTCACTATCTCATCGGGGATCCGTTCTTCGTTCTCGAATCATTCGTATTCTCCCCGACACTTCTTACGGGGACAACGGACTCGGCATTCTCCAGAAAATACATACGTCCCGTAATCGACTCCGGATTCAAGATCTGGATAACGAAACGGGAGGACGACAGGAAGGCATTCATAAAGGCATACGAAGCGCAGAGGGACGAGACCTTTGCCTACGAGTTCACCGTAAGGGAGAATCTCTCCCGCATAATGCTGTCGCTCTATCAGGACAAGAAAGACGCACTCTCGCTTTCCCCTGCAGCAAAGGATGCCGATTCGGAGAGAATCGAGAAGATGCTTGACTTCATCCACGGACACTACTCTGAGTCCATAACACTTGAGGATATCGCATCAAGCGCAGCTCTCAGCAAACGCGAGGCCCTCAGATGCTTCAGACGCACCATCTCCGACACTCCTATCCAGTACCTCCTCAAATACCGTCTGATGCAGAGCGCATCACTCTTAAAGAACAGCCCAGCACTCTCTGTTGCCGAGATAACATCCCTCTGCGGCTTCGACTACCCCTGCTACTTCTCCAAGCAGTTCAGACGCTTCTATCAGTGTACGCCGAAGGA
>CAZKIT010000290.1:0-1736 GCA_964552905.1 uncultured Spirochaetaceae bacterium | reverse complement strand
TACTCGACGAAAACGATACTCCCGTCTACGAGGAGTACCGCCGTCATCAGGCTCACCCGAGGGAAATCCTGGCGACTCTCCTCTCCGAAGCGGAAGAAAAGCTCGGAGACTGCTCCCTTTCTCTCTCGTTCACAGGCTCAGGATCGATAAATCTTGCTTCATCACTCAAGGTGAAGTTCGTGCAGGAAGTCGTTGCAGTCGCGACTGCAATCGAGAAGTATGCTCCACAGACGGACGTCGCCATAGAACTCGGTGGAGAGGATGCCAAGATAATCTATTTCAAGGGTACTCTCGAAGAGAGGATGAACGGTGTCTGTGCAGGCGGCACCGGCTCATTCATCGACCAGATGGCCTCGCTTCTGCAGACAGACGCCCTGGGCCTCAACAGGGAAGCCGAAAACTATAAACAGATCTATCCCATAGCCGCACGCTGCGGTGTATTTGCAAAGACAGACATCCAGCCCCTCATCAACGAAGGTGCCACGAAGGCCGATCTCGCGGCCTCGATCTTCCAGGCTGTCGTCACCCAGACGATATCGGGACTGGCGTGCGGTAAGCCCATCCGCGGCTGTGTCGCATTCCTCGGCGGCCCCCTGCATTTCCTTCCAGAGCTCAAGAAAGCATTCGTAAGGACACTCAATCTCACCCCTGAGACTACAGTCGACCCGGAAAACTCACATCTCTTCGCCGCAACAGGCGCTGCCCTCGAGAGCAGGGATGAGGAGAGCGTGAGACTCGAGGCTCTCATAACGAGGCTCAGAAACGGAGTTCAGGAGACATTTGAACTTCCGCGTCTTCCTGCTCTCTTCCAGAGTAAAGAGGAATACGAGGCCTTCTGCTCAAGACACGACAGGGCAAAGGTGAAGAGAGGAGATCTTTCAACATACAGGGGAAACTGCTATCTCGGAATCGATGCCGGCTCCACTACAACGAAGCTTGCACTCATTTCTGAAGAGGGGGATCTTCTCTATTCCTACTACACGAACAACAAGGGGAACCCCATAGAAGCCGCCAAGGCCGGAATAAGGGAGATGAAGAGCCTGATGCCGGAAGGTGCGGTCATCGCAAGAAGCTGCTCGACAGGTTACGGAGAAGCCCTTCTGAAGACTGCGTTCTCCCTCGACGACGGAATCGTCGAGACAATCGCCCACTGCACTGCCGCTTCATTCTTCGACTCAGAAGTCGACTGTGTTCTCGACATCGGCGGTCAGGACATGAAGTGCATACGCCTCAAGAACGGTGTCGTTGACTCCATAATGCTCAACGAGGCATGCTCCTCGGGCTGCGGGTCGTTCCTTGAGAACTTCGCCCAGTCTCTCGGTTATTCTGCCGAGGAATTCGGAAAAATGGCGCTCTTTGCACCGCATCCCCTCGACCTCGGAACCAGATGCACTGTCTTCATGAACTCCAACGTCAAGCAGGCACAGAAGGAAGGTGCATCCGTCGAGGATATCTCGGCAGGTCTTGCATACTCCGTCATAAAGAATGCCCTCTACAAGGTCATAAAGCTTTCGTCAGCCGAAGAGCTCGGACGGCACATAGTCGTACAGGGGGGCACATTCCACAACAGGGCCGTTCTCTCCGCATTCGAGAAGATAGCCGGAGCCGAAGTTGTCTGTCCCGACATCTCTGGTGTCATGGGCGCATTCGGTGCCGCGCTCATTGCCCGCAAGAACCGCGCCGGGGATGAGAAGAGCACGATGCTCTCATTTGAGGAAATCGAGAATCTCGAGTAC
>CAZKIT010000289.1:0-1741 GCA_964552905.1 uncultured Spirochaetaceae bacterium | reverse complement strand
CGGCCTGAGCAAGGAGTTCCTTGTTCACGATGATGCCGAAGCATTCGTAGCAGTAGCCGATCGAGCAGAGCTTGCCGTTCTCGTCATAGAGATTGTAAGCGTCTGTGTTGAGTTCGTCTGCAATTGCCGTTCCTGCGAGGTCGAGGCAGAAATCACCCCATTCTGCGACTGCTGCATCGTTACCGACGATGAAGAGGGTCGGAGCTGATGTCTTAGCCATCTCTGCTGTGAGTGTCTCGTTGTACTTGCCGCTTGCTGCCGTGACAACCTTTACTTCGACTCCTGTCTCTGCTGTATATTCTGCTGCGAGAGCCTGGAGTGCTGCGTCTGATTCCGGCTTGAAGTTAAGCCAGTAAACGCTGCCTGCTTTCTTTGCGCCTGATGCTTCTGCCGCGCCCTGTGCGAAAACGCATGTGAGGGCAAGTGCGAGAACCAGAAGTACTGCTGTAAATTTCTTCATATTAGTTACCTCCGGAATCCTCAGTCTGAGGATCCTATTTACATTTCCAGGTACTATGTTACACCGGTTTAGTAGATTTGCAAGAAAAAATTTTGTTTTCTTTTGCTAAATCGGTACAGTTTCTGTTTTGTTGAGGTATAACTCAAAATCAGATACAAAATATGTGGAATAACATAATTTTTTAGGTTTATGACAAAAAACACCTTCTTTCCTTCCGACTAATCAGTTTAACGCTCGTGTAAACTTGGTTAAACGTCAAAAGGGGAAGCCTTAAATGCCGTAATGCTCATGGTGGAGTCAGAAAAACGTTGCTATCAACAATAACCGGGAAGGAAAACAGAACGAAAATCACGGGAAAGGATGATTTGAAAATTCTCCACGTCCGATAAGCGTTTTGTCAATAATAAACAAAAAGTGACAAAACGCTTGACTCGTTTGTCATATCTGCTATCATTGAAGACGAGGAGGAATACATGAAGGAACGTTATACTCTGGACGGACTGTCACATTCGAGAGAATACACCAGAGCTGAACTTTACGGCTATTTGAGGAATGCGGATGACAATCTTGCCGACAGTACGTTCCGCTGGCTACTCTTCAGCTTTCTGAAGGCAAAGTTGCTGTTTCATGTCGGTTTTGACAGGTATTCGCTTGACGAACCTGCCATCCGAAGCGATTATCAGCCGGTCTATTCGGACAAGGCCGACAGGATAATAGAATTCCTGAGAGGAAGATATCCGGATGTTGAATTCGTTGTTTTCGAGAGTTCTCTGATGAATGAATTCCTTAACCAGCTGATAGCGAAGAATACGATATTTGTCCAGACGGAAAAGGATTTGTCATCTTTCGTGTTTTCAACCCTTCACAATGAATTCCGGTCTGAAAGCATGATGTATAATCCTACAAGAGAGGAGTACAGGAAATACTGGGTTGAAGATTCAATCGTGGTTTCAGACCTGGTGACACAGGCTCCGAAGAACAGCCGGAATCCTTATGAAATATGTCTGGAGAAGATGCTTGTCGACATGGTTTCCGATAAGAACATATCAAGGCTGTACAGCAGGGCAGAACTGCCCTCTGTCCTTGCTGCTGTACGACAGAATTACCGCCTCGATGAGAAGAAACTGCTGCGGTATGCAGGAAGAAGGGGATGCAGGGAGGAGATGTATATCCTCCTCGGTACATATAACGGATAGCCAAAATACTGACAAAAACGTTGGCCCTGCTGTGGAATACGGGTTACAATCAGTGAAACGCTAATCTTTTATAGATAATAAGAGG
>CAZKIT010000288.1:0-1744 GCA_964552905.1 uncultured Spirochaetaceae bacterium | reverse complement strand
GTTCAAGAACTATGATGACAGACGCTTCTACAACGGACACAGGACCGTGTCCCAGTTCAAGCCCATCGGCTACATCATCAACGGACACCTCGAAGAGGAGGAGAACCTGAGAACGGTTCTCGAAGCGAGAAGCGATGTCGGACGCAACTACCTCACGGGCCTTGCAACCGATGATGAAGAACTCGGGAAGCTCTCGCTTTCCCTTTCCTACGCACTCGAGAAGAAGTACGTGAAGCCGAGAACCTTCTACGGCGTCGGCGGCATGAAGATATTCCGCGACCTCATCTGGGTAATGAGAGGGATAATGAGAGACGACCATAAGTTCTACAAAAAGTACGGCTTCTACGACTTCCCGCAGAAGGAGAGAGGAAAGATGATTGCACTCTGCTTCGTCGGCTCACTGATGCGCAACAAGAAGCTCATGGCAAAGGGCGGAGCGATGATGGACGAGGGAATGCTCGCCCCCTACAAGAAGGTCATCGACGGCGTTCCGGACGCGAAATGATCATATAGGCGACAACACAGATAATTGAGGAAAGCAGAGACCCGGACACCGTGGCAAGTCCCACGGGGAAGAGGTTATCGGGATACATCGACGAGAGAAGATATACTCCCGGTATTCTCATGAGAACGATTGCCGTGATGTTGTGCAAAAATGATATCCCGGCCCTGCCGACGGCACAGAAGTAGCCGCTGAAGGCAAAATGTATTCCGGCAAAGATCGTATCGAGGACATAGCCGCGGAAATACTGGGCCCCGCTTTTTATGACGGCTTCGTCGGACGTGAAGAGCGACACGACCCGTTCCGCAGTGAACTGCGTGACCGTGGAGATGACAACTCCGAATACGACAGCGACGAGGAGCGCCCAGTACAGGGTCTCCCTCGCCCTCCTTTCCTTCCCGGCTCCTATGTTCTGGGCTCCTATTGCAGATACCGACGAAAGGATTGATGACGGCACGAGGAACAGGAATGATATGACCTTCTCGACAATGCCGACAGCAGCGGCATCGGTGAGGCCGCGTCTGTTCATTATGATTGTAATCACTATGAATGCAACCTGGATAAGGCCGTCCTGAAGCGCTATCGGGAAACCGACCTTCAGTATCGGGAAGATGACACTCTTTTCGGGCTTCAGGTCCTCTTTCGTTATGTGAAGCGTTCTTGCGTCACTCTTTCTCAGATGGATGAGCGCAATTACGACACTCCCCGCCTGACTGATTACTGTTCCCAGGGCTGCTCCTGCAGGCCCGAGGGAAAGAGGTCCCATGAAGACTATATCGAGAACAATATTGAGGATACAGGCGATGAGGACGAAGAACATCGGCGTTCTGCTGTCCCCGAGTCCGCGGTATATCGAACTGATTATGTTGTATGCAATGATGAACGGTAGACCCAGAAAGCAGATGAAGAGATAATCCCTCGTACCTTCAACAGCCTCCTCAGGCGTACTCATCACGCTGACGACACCTCTGACAGAGAGTGTGAGAACAACAGTCATGATGACGGCAAGGATGATGAATATCGAGATGGTGCCGCCGATGGAGCGCTCGGCACTCTTTCTGTCCTTTGCCCCGACTGCCTTCGATACGGCCACCGTCGTTCCCATTGCAAGACCGACTATCATGACGGTAAGCATGTGCATGACCTGGCTGCCGACAGAAACAGCAGTCGTGCTGCTGACTCCCTCGAACTGTCCTATTATCAGAAGGTCCGCCATACCGTAGAGTGTCTGCAGAAAATACG
>CAZKIT010000287.1:0-1751 GCA_964552905.1 uncultured Spirochaetaceae bacterium | reverse complement strand
ATATATGTGGGAATCAACACGCTCGTACTCGACGGCGTGACATACTACTTCGTCGACAACAAGCAGTATTTCTCGGGAAGCAGGCCCTACTACGATCTCTTTGCAGATCTCGAACGCTATGCATACTTCTCGAAGGCAGTGCTCTCCGCACTACCCCTCATCGGTTTCAGACCCGACATCATCCACTGTCACGACTGGCATTCTTCTCTTGTACCTGTCTATCTCAACACAATCTTCCAGGGAGATGACTTCTTCAAGGGAATAAGGACAATCATGACCATACACAACCTCTGCTTCCAGGGCTGCTGGAACGTGGGGCACCTCAGGTGGGTCAGCGCACTTCCGGACTCCCTCTTCGAGCCGGGACTCCTTGTTTCACCTTATCAGGATACATCGTACCCGAAGGATGAATGGAATGCCACGATGCTCCGGGGCGGCCTCGTGTATTCGGACTGGATCACGACAGTCAGCGAATCGTACGCGAAGGAGATTCAGACACCTCAGTTCGGCGACGGTCTTGATGACATCCTGAAGTGGAGACAGGACAGACTGATGGGTATCGTGAACGGCATCGACTACTCGGTATGGAATCCGGAGACGGACAAGGCCATCTGCAACAACTACAGCGTGAAGTCCTTCATCAAGAAGAGAGAAGCGAACAAGCTTGCCCTGCAGAAGGAACTCGGGCTCAAGGAAGACAAGGATGCATTCATGCTTGCAATTGTCTCGAGACTGACAAGCCAGAAGGGAATGACTCTCATCGACTCCATCATGGACAGGATATGCGACAAGCACATCAATCTCGTCGTTCTCGGAACAGGAGACAGCTACTACGAGAACATGTTCCGCTACTATGAATCGAAGTACCCCGACAAGGTAAGGGCGAAGATCGAGTTCTCCGATGCTCTCTCAAGGCGCATCTACAGCGCTTCTGACGCATTCCTCGTTCCTTCGGCATTCGAACCCTGCGGACTGACACAGCTCATATCCCTCAAGTACGGTGCCGTGCCTATCGTACACGAGACAGGAGGACTGAGAGACACGGTCGTTCCTCTCGACGAATTCGAGAACACGGGTACAGGTATTTCGTTCTACGACTTCACTCCCGAGGTTCTCCTCAACAGAATCAACTACGCCTATTACATATATACGGAAAAGAAGGAAATCTGGAGAGACATGCAGAAGAGAGGCATGAAGGCCGACTGGTCCTGGGCTGCCTCCTCGAAACGCTACGCCGAACTCTACGATTCACTCTGATATACAGCACCTCCGGGTGCTGTTTATAATGCAGTCCCTTACGATTTCCGTCAGTCATCCTATGGCTTTTCCAGACCCGGTTTGATGACTATGAGGACTGTTCCTGAGCTCAAAAAAAGCTATAACTTCCCCTTAAGTGGTCAAAAAAATAGGGTTAAGGGGAAGTTTCAGCACAAGGTCATACAGAATTCAAATAATACTGTTGGATTTTGGCTATTATCTTAGAACCACCATCAAATCATTGAAAATTGAACTGTAAAAGCCGGATTCAGCCGTTAACTACAGAGATTTTTCCTCCCGTCAGAGACCATTGGAATAGCTTTTTTCAAGGCATACCTGATGACCATTAGGGAGCTCGAAATGCGATTACTTATCCTTAACTGGGTCAAAAATATGAGTTAAGGATAAGTTTCAGCGCAATGTTATACAGAATCTTCGCAATACTGTTGGATTTTGACTATCATTTTAGAACCGGCATCAAATCATTGAAAATT
>CAZKIT010000286.1:0-1760 GCA_964552905.1 uncultured Spirochaetaceae bacterium | reverse complement strand
CTTTCAAACATAATAATGTTGAGCTCACATATTTTCAACACTTTTGTGTAGCAGAAAAGTTGTCTCTGAGTCAATGCCGGAAATTTTATCTTTTACTTTAAGATAACAAGCGAGAATTTTCGGCAACTTCAATTGCCGAGTAGTTCACGGAAGATTCTGGGGTGGTTTCTCAGATTACAATCTTGAATTCGAGTACGGGACTCGAGTAACTGAGCTTTGTATTGTAGATGTTGTTGTAGGCGTTGAAAACGCATGAGACAAGAGCATAGACCTTGACTGAATAGGTTCCGGCTTCGTAATCAACTATTTCAGTGTGATCAGTTTCAAAGTCGGTTTTTGTGAATTTCTTCTCGCTCGAGCGTGTAATTCCGCTCTGGATGACGTTGCCGTCCTTGTCAGCGAGTGTCAGCGTGCCGTCTTCCTCGCTGTAGATGAGATTGAGTGTTATGCTGTCCGTATCTGATATCTGATAGGAGGTCAGGTTGGAGAACTGAAAGATCCCGTATGTCTTTGCACTGTCTCCGCTTCCGGATGTATAGGAAGCGACAGACTCTCTTCCGTTTTCGGATGAAATCACAGCGCCGCCTGTTTCCGTGCAGTATTTCGTATTGAAGGCACTGACAGAGGAAGAATATGCGCTCGACTGGGATTCGCTGCTTACTGTATAGACAAAATATATATAAGGGTAACCGGAGGCCATCTCCCCCGTCACCGTTGACGAAAGTGATACTGTGAAATTCCCGCTTTCACTGTCACTCTTCAGTGTAATGTCTCCCGAGGAAGGAACATATATTGTCGGTATTCCGCAGGAGATAAGCATAAAAACAAGGGTAGTGACAAAGATGAAAACATATCTCTTCTTCATCCTTCACTACCCTCCATTTTTCTTATGAGTAAATCAGTCCGGGGAAAGTCTTCACTTGCTGTTCTTCAGCTGTGAGACCCTGCTTGTAGCAAGCTTTGCAAATTCACTCGATGCTTCTTCGAACTCGCCGGCAAGCTGTTCATACATGCTGATCGCGAGGTCGACGTTCGTGCTCTCCGTAAGACGAGCTGCGTTGAAGAGCGCACGTGAAGCATAGATACCGTCTACACCATATGTGTCATAGACGGAATTGTAGCTTTCGAGAGCACCTTCGCTGTCGCCGTTCTCTTCCTGACTGACTGCCTTGCCCATGAGAGCGACCTGTCCGAGGTATGTGTTCTTCTGTGCCTCATAGACAGTGTTGTAGTAATCAACAGCTGAAGCATAGTCACCTTCGCTGTAGCTGAGCTCGGCGAGGATGAGAGCAGCCTTTGCACCTTCATACTTCTTGACTCCGGGATCAGAAACAAGTGCTTCAGCCTCTGCCTTCACGGATGCAAGAGAATCTGCATAGCCTTCGTCGTCACTGTCCATTACCTGGTATGCTTCATAGTCTGCCTGAAGTGTGACAAGAGCCGTACTATCACCGTCATCTCCGTTTGAAGATACAACAGTGATGATTACTGCAACGAGAATAGCAAGCACGACAACAGCAGCAGCACCGATAATCAAGGCCTTGTGGGTTGCAATCCAGTTCTCGGTCTTGTTGACTAATATCTCATTTGCTGTAAGCTTTTTCTTTTCTTTCTTTGCCATCGTTATTCCTTCGGAAAAGCGGAGAGAACTCTCCGCCTTCCCTGCACTGCCGTTTCAGCTTAGTTGTTCTTCTTGAGCATTTCAGCGAACGGATTGTATGTGTCGTCGTCTTCCTTGTTGTCTGCCATGTATCTTGCCA
>CAZKIT010000285.1:0-1780 GCA_964552905.1 uncultured Spirochaetaceae bacterium | reverse complement strand
GGGAGAAGAGAAGAACTGGTGAGAGCCGGCCCTGCTGTCCGCGACAGGGCCGAACCTGAACTTTGACTTTTGAACAATCATCATTTATCCTTATTTACGTGGAAGTGAGGGCTTTCCATATTCTTGAAGCGGAGGCACGGCATGGGCACATACATCAATCCCGGCAACAGGGGCTTTGACGAAATCAATACATCAGACTATGTCGACAAGACGGGTCTGATTGAACTGATTAATCAGAAGATAAGCAGAAACGGCAAGCTGATCTGTGTTTCGAGACCCCGCCGTTTCGGTAAGTCCTATGCCGCAAGAATGCTCTCAGCTTATTACGACTGTACCTGCGACTCTCACTTTCTTTTCGATGACAAGAAGATCGCATGTGCTTCGGACTATGAAGAACATATTAATAAATACAATGTGATTTACCTGGAGATGACATACTTCACATCCTATTTAAAACGGAAGAAAATCCCCCTGAAGGAAATGCCCAATGTAATCGAGGATGCGCTTCTCCGGAATCTGAGGGATTTGGGGGAGAATGTTCCGGAAGGCGAAAGCCTAATCAACAGTCTTCTGCGGGTTGTTGAAGCTCCCTCCGGCCGTCGATTTGTATTCATCATAGATGAGTGGGATGCTCCAATCCGGGAGGCAAAGAACGACAGTGAGGCGCAGGAAGCGTATTTGAACTTTCTCAGGGAACTCTTCAAAAACGGAGTCTTCACTCCAAGAGTCGTGGCTGCAGCCTACATGACCGGAATCCTTCCTGTCAAAACCGACGGTTCCCAGTCTGCGCTTTCCGATTTCAGGGAATACACGATGCTGTATCCCGCCGATTATGCCGAATACGTCGGATTCACGGAAAAAGAGGTCATAGAACTCTGCCGTCAAAGAAATGTAGATTTCAAGACAATGAAATTCTGGTACAACGGCTATTCATTCCCGCATGTCGGTGCTGTCTATAATCCTAACTCCGTCATGGAGGCAATCCAAAGCAGCTCCTTCAGATCCTACTGGACACAGACTTCTGCGTCGGAGGCATTGATGGAGTACATAGGCAAGGACTACAGCGGCCTGGCGAAGACAGTAGCCGAACTCGTGGGCGGAATTGAAGTGAAGGTGAATACCGACGGCTTTGCAAACGACCTTACAACTTTCAGGGGAAGGGACGATGTCCTGACTCTCCTCGTGCACCTGGGCTATCTTGCCTACAATGAGGTGAACAGAACAGTACGTATTCCAAACGAGGAGATAAAGCGTGAGTTCCAGACTGCTATACATGCTGTTCCGCTTGAGGAGAGTATGAAGAGACTTCAGGAGAGCGAGAATCTCTTTAAAGACACTCTTGAAGGGAATGAAGAAGCGGTGGCAAAGCAGATCGAGAAGATTCACAGAGAGGAGATGGTTCCCCTCAATTACAACAGTGAAGCAAGTCTCAGAAGCGTCATCAAACTTGCCTACTATACCTACCGCGACCACTACCTGCAGCTCGAGGAGCTTCCGGCGGGTGACGGCTATGCCGACATCGTCTATCTTCCTCTTCAGGAGGCTAAGCAGACGGCATTGATCATCGAGCTCAAGTGGAACAAATCGGCAGAAGGTGCAATCGGACAGATTCTCGACAGGAAATACCCCGATGTGCTGAAGAACTACAGGGGAGAGATACTTCTTGTCGGTATCAATTACGACAAGGATGACAGGACACACACCTGCAGAATAGTGAAGGATTTGCGCTAAATTTTTGAGCCGGCTTAAAATACCGGAAGGTGTTGACAATACTTACAAA
>CAZKIT010000284.1:0-1799 GCA_964552905.1 uncultured Spirochaetaceae bacterium | reverse complement strand
CTGATTTCTAGTGGGACATCTAGTGCGCCATCTAGTGCGCCATCTAGTGCGCCATCTAGTGCGCCATCTAGTGCGCCAAAAGTCAAATAATCTTTTTTAATATTAAAAAATAGGGATGTAAGTTTCTTTGCTTTTTATACTTTACAACTGAGCAAAATTGAACAACAATTATCTTGTTGAACAATATCTTATTGCCTGAGGAGAACATATGCTTTTTGACAGAGAAACAGAACTGATAGAATTCAAAGAAACAACAGGAGAACTGAGACAGGCAGTAGAAGCAGTTGCAGCCATGCTCAATAAGAGTGGGCACGGGGAAGTATATTTCGGAGTAAACGATAAGGGAGAAGTTAAAGGACAGCCGATAAGTGACCAAACAGTCAGAAATGTGACTGATGGAATCATGCGTGATATAGAACCTGTGGTAACTCCGACAATCGAAGTATTGAACTGCGACGGAAAAACAGTCATGAAGGTTTCTTTCTCGGGAAACCAGAAACCATACAGTGCATACGGTAAGTATCTGATAAGAGTCGGAACGCAAAACAGAAAAATGACAAGAGATGAACTAAGACGTCTCATCAAGGAAGAGGATTATTCAATCCCATGGGAAAAGGAAAAAGCAAAAATCACTATGGATGACATAGATGATGATGCATTGAATAATTACTACATTGAAGCGGTAGCCTGTGGTCGTCTTACTATGCCGAAGTATGACAAAAAAGAGCTACTGACTATTCTGGATTTATATCACGAACCTTACTTCAATAATGCCGCATTTGCTCTCTTTGGTAAAAATGCAAATATAGGACTGAAAACAGCATGCTATGCCACAGATGAAAAGATTACATTCACTGACCTTAATGCGATAAAAGGTAACATCTATACCCTAATAAACATTGCTGAACGATATATATCAAATAACATCAAATGGAAAGCAGATATAGAACTCAAAAGAATTGAAACTCCGGAAATTCCGGTTCAGGCATACAGGGAAATAATCGTCAATGCCTTCGCACATGCAATGTATGTGCCGACCCCAGAGATTGAAGTTGATATCTATCCAGGTAAAGTATGTATAACCAACCCCGGCTCATTTCCTGATAATATGACACCTGAAGATTTCATAACGACAAGTCAACCATCTATAAAAAGAAACCCTCTGATTCTTGATGTTCTTTACAGATGCAAAGACGTTGAGAAGTCTGGAACAGGTTTCAGGAGAATGAACGAACTTTGTGAAGCATCAGGGGTAAAATGGGAGTGTTATAAGTTTGCTTACAGCTTCATGTTTTCCTTTAAAAGGAGTAACAGCAATGAACAAAGTATTCAGGACCTGAATCAGGAAGAACTTACAGCCTTCATGATAATAAAGAACAATCCGAAAATCTCTAGAGAAGCATTGGCGGCAGCTCTAGGAACAAGTGTAAGAACATCTCAGAGGATAACTGAATGTCTAACAGAGAAAGAGTACATCAGGAAGGTTGGAAACAATCGTTACAGCTATTGGAAAATATGCAAAGAAGATACTGAAGCCTGAAGATGACATCACTGTACCAATTCTGTACCAGAATCTCCACACCCCCTGTTGAATAGGAGATATTTCACCTCCTGTCTCTCCCTATTGAATAGCAATGATGCACCTCCTCTTTGGAGATGCATCTTTTTATGGTGCATAAAAATGCCCCCACTTCTGAGGTGAGGGCATCTCTCTGACTCTTATAATCAGCCTTCGATTGTACAATACATGAAATACTTGTAGCCGAGCGGGTTGGAGAAGAATCCCTTGACCGAGTCGT
>CAZKIT010000283.1:0-1816 GCA_964552905.1 uncultured Spirochaetaceae bacterium | reverse complement strand
TCCATACGAAATTCATCGAGGAAAACGAGAAGGTCATTCTGTCCCTTTACGAAGCAGCAACGGAAAAGATACCTGCATCCTCCTTTGAGGAAACCTTCGGCCTGAGGCGGAAGGAAAATCTCATCAGATACAGAATGAATAACGGAAGGGAGGAAACAGGACTGAGACTTCATGACTTCATTTCGCTTGCTGAGAGTGAAGATATCTGCAGAGTGAAACGGGTATTCGTCATAGAGAATGAAATCGTCTATCTCACTTTTCCTCTTCCGGACGATGCAATGTGCATCTGGGGCGGAGGATTCGGAGTTTCCACACTCCGCCCTGTGGACTGGCTCTGCGACAGGGAGCTCTACTACTTCGGAGATGAGGATGAACACGGTTTCGAAATCCTTGCTCTCTTCAGGTCTCTCTTCCCCCATGCAAAATCATTCCTCATGGACAGAAATACTTACCTTGACCACTCTCAATATGCAGTCAGGGGGAAAAGTGCCTCTACCGTCTATGATTCTTACCTCACTGAAGAGGAGAAGGAAGTTCTTGCTCTTCTCAGAAACAATCCGGAGAAGGGCAGACTCGAGCAGGAGAGAGTAAGTATTGCCTACATTAAAGAGCATCTTGGCAGGTGACCGCTGTCTGAACCTGTATTACTTCTTCCTTGTACTACGGTCGTTCTGCGGTATGCAAAAAGAGAACTGACGTATTATAAGCACGCTTTGTGCTGACTGCAGAAGCTGCCTGCATCATGTCATATCTGAAATTGAGAGAAGTTCCAGAAGGTCTTCTTTACTCAAGGACGACAGTGATACGTTGTCGCCACTGACAATGCCGTCCGCAAGGTTCTTCTTCGTCTCCTGCAACTTCACAATCTTCTCTTCAATCGTGTCCTGGGCGATAATCCTGTAGACCGTGACTCTCTTCGTCTGCCCGATACGATGGGCTCTGTCAGTCGCCTGGTTTTCGACAGCAGTGTTCCACCACGGGTCGTAGTGTATGACTATGTCGGCTCCGGTGAGATTGAGACCTGTTCCTCCCGCCTTGAGTGATATCAGGAAGAGGGTAGTTGCTCCGCTGTTGAATGCATCTACAAGTTCGAGTCTCTTTGCTTTCGGAGTATCGCCGGTAATCTTGTAGTACTCGATTTCTTTTTCCTTGAGGTCACTTTCCAGAAGTTCAAGCATCGATGTGAACTGTGAGAAAAGGAGTATCCTGTGGCCGCCGTCGATGGCAGATTCTATGAGCTCCATGACCGCTGTGCGTTTTGCAGATTCTCCCTTGTAGTCCTTGAATACAAGGGATGGATCGCAGCAGATTTCCCTGATTCTTGTGAGTTCAGCAAGAATCTCAATCTTCTTTTCACTGTACTCATCTCCTTTCTTCAGCATTCCCTGTGCCTTTGCAACCTCTGCCGTATAAAGTCTGAGCTGTTCGCCTTCGAGCGATGCGACTCTCGTCTCCTCTATCTTCTCAGGGAGGTCCTTTAGTACATCGGTCTTGAGACGTCTGAGGATGAACGGCCCCGTGAGTTTCCGGAGCCTATCGTACGCTTCCTTGTCGCCATCCTTCTCAATTGGATTTGACAGAAGCTCCTTGAATTTCATCTCGGAAAACAGGAAGCCCGGCATAAGATATTCGAAGATTGACCATAATTCAGAGAGCCTGTTCTCAATCGGGGTTCCCGTAAGGGCCAGCCGATGCTTTGATGACACTGCTCTCACTGCTTTTGCTTGAGCGGTGTTATGGTTTTTGATGAACTGTGCTTCGTCTATTATCTCGATATCGAACTGAATGCCTTCGTAGAGGGCGATATCACGTTTGA
>CAZKIT010000282.1:0-1821 GCA_964552905.1 uncultured Spirochaetaceae bacterium | reverse complement strand
TGATCGTTATCACATGTAACTTGAAATGAAGGATTGAAAAATGAGGAAAGATAGATTTTGGATACTTGCAGCTGTATTATTTGTGATTTTCGCAGTCTGTTCATGTACAGGAAAGACCGATACAGCGGAAAGTGCAGCGTCTGCAGCTGGTGTAACGGAAACGGTTCAGGCAGAAGCGAGAGGAAAGGATACAGCAGTTCCTGAGGCTGAAGAGAGCACAGAGACGTCCGCTGCAGCAGAGACGGAAGATATCAGGGTTCCGGAAAACGTTGAACCGGAAGAAGAGATTGCCGAGCCGGATGTGGCAGAAGAAAATATTCAGAATACAGCCGGAGAAACGTGTGCAGAAGAGGAGACCTCTGAATCCGTTGAAGCACCCTTATGCATAGCATGTTTTTCATACAGAGGGGTCGATGCGGATATTACGGCATACGGGGACCATGCTGTCATATCTTTTACTTCAGATGTGGATGAAGACGATGTTCTCTACTGTGCAGAGCTTCTTATGGAAACATATCCGGAATCAGCTGCTGTAGAGTACAGGATTGAAGGCAGCAGGGTTACGCTCTCCTATCCCGCACAGGGCAGGGATGTGTTGACGTCCGTTATTGCAGCACTTGAAGGGGATGCTGAATATCTGATTGACAGTTTCAAGAATATACAGCCTTTTGAAACTGTCGCACTCAAGGATGCTGCAGCCGAGGCCGAAAAGGCTTCCGTATCACAGCAGGAGGAGGCTCCTCTGGTCACCATGAAGGAAGCAGAAGCTCCTCTGTACTTCCTGTCATTCTCATACAGAGGAATTGAGGCAGATGTCACGGCATATACAGATCATGCCATCGTTACACTTCCGGAAGGCACAACTGACGATGATATAACGGAATGTGCAGCTCTCTTTGAAAAGTCATATCCTGAAGCGGCTGCTGTCACAACATATGATTTCTATGAAGATGTCCTCATGCTATATTATCCTGAAACGGATGGAGAGTTCATTGAATATGCAGTTTTCCTGCTGGCTTCTGAAGCCGAGTATTATATCGATTCTCTTATGCGGACACAGGATGAAAGTACAGAAGAAACAGAGACCCCGGCCAAAATTGAAGCTGTTTCCTCTGCAGAAGACAGCGCAATCCTCAGGAGAACGTTCTCATACAGATTTTTCACATCCGATGTCACAGCATATTCCGATTGTGCCATTCTCACTCTTCCTGAAGGAACGGACGATGAAGATATTGCATATTTGGCTTCTCTTGTTGTCATCTCTTATCCGGAAGCGGAATACGTCACATACACAGTTGGGGACGGTATCGTATCACTTTCGTATCCGGAATGCAGCAGAGAGTACATTGAGGCGGCATACTCACAGCTTGCATCCGATGCGGTGCATCTTATTGACAGTCTTGTAGAAAGGGACGAAATCGAGATTGAATCCGTAATTGTACGTCCTGCAATCGAAGAGGAGAGAGCAGTGCTCAGCGGCACTTTCAGCTATAAGGAGGTGACGTCCGATTACGATATCTATTCTGATCATGCATATATCACCCTTCCCGACGGGGCAATGGAAGAGGATGTAAACTATGTCGCATCTCTTGTTGTCGATGCCTATCCGGAATCTGAAGCAGTGACTTATTCTGTGAATGACAGTGTTGTAGGACTCCTCTATCCTGAGCAGAGCGACAGTTATCTTTTCCTGGCTGCATCCCGGCTTGAAGAGATTGTGGAAAACGTGATAGACAGCTTTACAGCCGTTGAGCCCGTTGCCGGGGAATTTGTGGAGGAGGAAACACCTGAAGAAGATGTTCTTTTCTCCAAGGTATTCAG
>CAZKIT010000281.1:0-1851 GCA_964552905.1 uncultured Spirochaetaceae bacterium | reverse complement strand
TACAACAACTACTACGGCGTACTCAACTATGTCCTCAAGGGCATGGGAATAATAGACCAGAACGTGAACTGGCTGGGTAATGCGGACACGGCACTCTGGTGTATCATCCTCATCCTTCTCACGACAAGTGTGGGTCAGCCGATTGTCCTCTACGTATCGGCTCTCAGCAACGTCGACCCGACCCTGATCGAGGCGGGAGAAGTCGACGGAGCCACGAACATGCAGACATTCTGGCGCATCAAGTGGCCGTCAATCATGCCCACGACTCTCTACATCGTCGTAATCACCACAATCAACAGCTTCCAGTGCTTCGCCCTGATACAGCTCCTGACGAGCGGCGGTCCGAACAATTCGACCCAGACAGTCATGTACTATATCTACTACACGGCATTCAAGCTCTACAGATTCGGTTACGGCAACGCAATGGGAATCATCCTCGCGCTCTTCATCGCGGCACTCAGTGCAGTGCAGTTCTTCGTTGCACGAGAGAAATAGGGGGGTAGCATATGGATCTCAACAGACAGAATAAAAGTGCATACTACTTCATTTCCGTGGTTCTCATCATACTCCTGGCGCTTCTCTCGATCTTTCCCCTTTACTGGATTGTGACGGGCGCATTCAAGAACAGCAGGGAGATCAACTCGGCAACCCCCGTATGGTGGCCTTCCGAATGGGTGAAGGACAACTTCGAACGTCTCTTCAGCAAGCGCAGTGCGCCGCTCTTTGAAATATTCGGCATCAAGGGACCGAGGGTTCCGGGAGCAATCAGATGGCTTCTCAATACAGTCGTGATGGCTGTTGCCGCCATGATTCTGACGTGCATCACGGCATCGATGGCGGGATACGCACTTGCCAAGAAGCGCTTCTACGGCCAGAAGATTCTCTTCTCGCTCATCGTATGTGCAATGGCACTTCCGAAGCAGGTCATACTCATCCCTCTCATCAAGGAGATGAGCGCCCTCAATCTCTATGACACCCTCTGGGCTGTCATATTCCCGACTGTCGGATGGCCGTTCGGAGTCTTCCTGATGAAGCAGTTCTCCGAGGGAGTGCCGCGGGAGATGCTTGAAGCAGCCCGCATCGACGGCTCGAGTGAGGCGAAGACCTTCGTCGAAATCGTCGTTCCCATGATAAAGCCGGGTATCGGGGCACTTGCCATCTTCACGTTCATCAACAGCTGGAATGACTATTTCATGCAGCTTATCATGCTCAGCAAGTCAAACAATCTGACTATATCACTCGGTATTGCAACGATGCAGGCCGAGAACAGCACTGATTTCGGCATCATAATGGCCGGAGCGGCTCTCGCGTCGCTTCCGATCATCATCGTCTTCCTTATCTTCCAGAAGTATTTCACGAAGGGAATCACGATGGGCGCCGTGAAGGGCTGACAAACATTGGAGGTATTAATTCTATGTCGGAAAGAGAAAACAAATACAAGGGTATAATCCCCGCATTCTATGCCGTCTACGGTAATGACGGTGAAATCGACAGTGAACGCACAAAGGCGTTCACAAGGTATCTGATCGGAAAGAACGTCAAGGGTCTTTATGTAGGTGGAAGCAGCGGGGAGTGCATCTATCAGAGCGTGGATGACAGGAAAAAACTGCTGGAAGCCGTGATGAGTGAGGCAAAGGGCAGGGTTACCGTCATCGCCCATGTCGCATGCAACAACACGAAGGACTCACAGGAACTCGCAGCACATGCAGAGAGCCTCGGAGTGGACGCCATTGCGTCAATTCCGCCTATCTACTTCCATCTTCCGGACTATGCAATCGCAAAGTACTGGAACGACATCTCCTCTTCGGCTCCGAAGACGGACTTCGTCATCTACAACATTCCGCAGCTTGC
>CAZKIT010000280.1:0-1865 GCA_964552905.1 uncultured Spirochaetaceae bacterium | reverse complement strand
ATTACGACAGGGAACTGAGACGGAAGATTTCCAGATTCACCGAAGTCACGGGAACGAAGAAATCAATCCAGCTCACGTTCATAACGACATACGGAGTGAAAAAGAACATGTATTCCGGAATTGTCACTAATCAGGTAACTCTCGAAGACCTCTTTGCGAGAAGAGAGATATAGAGTTACGGACAGAAGACACTCCACTTCTCGTGACAAGGGGGGAGTGTCTTCAGAAGTTCCGTATCACATAAGATCCCTGAATGCACTTCTGAAAGCCGTGTAGTTCCTCATGTCGCTTCCGGGAGCTGTATATACTGCAAACTCGATTACCCTGAAACGGTTGAGAAAATCGTCGACGGCCTTTCTTATTGCAGAGGCGACAATGTCCGGGGGATTGTGGAAGGCACCGCAGCCGAATGCCCCGAGAATGACGGCTTCGTTACCCTCGCCTGCCGCTATTTCAAGGATGCGCTTCATCCTCCCGTAGTGGAGTGAGAATATCTCATTTCTGCCGATTGTGTTTGTTCTGACGCCGTAATCGGAGTTTCCGGGACGTGGAACTCTGAGGTCAGGAGCGGCAGAGCTCACCACATTGACGCTGTACCACTCATCCTCGGGTAAAGTCCGTGGACAGTCGTCATCGCTCTTGAAGACGATAACGCCGGGAGTGTAGATTGTGTCGTCACTGTTGCGTCTGTCCATTCTCATCCTGTTGACGCTGTAGAAGCCTACCCAGAGCCGCGAGTCCCTCAGGCACTGATAGAGAGTCGAAGTCCGGCTGAGGCTCTCCTCCTGTGCCGAACAGCCCTTCTTCACCCCTCCTCCGGGCGATACAGCCGACGCGAAGTTGAGTACGGCAGTCTTCATTCCCCTGTACTGTGACGCCGCCTCGAACGTACGCTTTGTCGAGACTATCACGCGGGCATTCCTCCCGAATGAATTGTTCACAGCCGGAGTGTAGCTGTCAGACGCAAGGATGAGCTTCTGTCCCCCGAGCGAATTCCTCACGGCCTTACGCAGTGTGTAATCATTACGGCACATTTCGCATGTGTCCTCGAAGACACGGATGTTATCTTCTCTGTTCATTTCATTTCTCCTCTTTACGGTCTGAGTTCGATTGGGTTCATCCCCTCGAAGCAAGCGGAAAACTCACTGTCATGGCTCTCGTCAAGCACGAAGGATACACAGCTGAATACGTCATGGAATTTTCCGGTAAGGAGCTCTCTCCAGCATCTGCCTTCGAGGGTTAGGTCCAAGCCCGGAACGGGTATGACAACAGAGTCGTTTCCTTCCCCCGCCGCAACGGTGAGGATGCGCTCAGCAGTTCCTGAACAGAGTTCAGCTCTGCCTTCATCAGAAAGGCTGAGGAATTCATCCTTCTCCGGGAAAACGGAAGACATGACAGTGACGGAAAAGAATTCATCATCAGAAAGGGGATGCTTTCCGTCCATGCTGAAGACTGTGATGAGGGGAGAATATATGATGTCGCCGCATCTGCGCTTATGGGTGTTTCTCCTTTCACTCCCTCTGTAACCCTCCGCCATGCACGGCGTCATGATCGACGGCAGCAGTGTAGTACACGTTCTGAGGCTTTCGTCGGATACGAATTCCCCCGAAGGAATGCGGCCGGAAGAAGAAGCAGGAGTCGACCAGTTCACGACTGCACTCTTCCCGTCATCATATATGTATGCCGTCCGGACGGTATTCACGAACGAGAGAACGATGCTTCCGTCCTTCCGTGGAGCAGTCTTTTCACGAGGAGTATATACCTCATCCTTTTCTATGAACCTCTGTCGAGACACGCTCTCCACAGAGGAGTGCAGAAGAGCACTGTTTTTCCTGATCATCCTGACTGTTTCTTCAAGTCTCTCA
>CAZKIT010000279.1:0-1887 GCA_964552905.1 uncultured Spirochaetaceae bacterium | reverse complement strand
ACATCTCCGCTTCTCCAGTGAATAACGACGCTTTTTATATCGCCCTCATCATAGGAGGCATCAGACTCTGCTTCATAGCTTTCAGCGGAGGCGTATTTGTCATATGTGAACCCCTCTTCTTCCTCGCTTACGCCGAAAGAAAAGAGGAACGGAACAAGAACCACCATTACAAGAACGAACACTGCTGTTATTTTCATAGTTTCCTTCCATGTCGGATATGCATGAAATCACATACATTATAAGGGATTATGAAAGCGTCGTGGGAATAATTCTTTCTGCTGGAAAATCAGAAAACAACACGATAGTTCGGCGGTAACTCCTTTTTTCTGACACTTACCGCCGAAGTTCAGCATCATATTTTCAGTTTTTTTTACTCTGCTTTTCAGAACAGATTCTCAGAAGACAGATTCTGGAGACGTCTATTCTGCTTTCTTCACTTCGGAATCTCAAAGAGATCGTCCATCGTGACTTCGGACTGAACAATACCGCTGTGTCTGTTCTGCTTTACACCATATGTTGTTATGAACGTATGATGGAGGGCTTTCCTTGTCCCGGTCTTTTTCCTGAAGAGGCTCGCCCTCTCCCTAAGATGCTCTTCATAGGACTCCGTGATTTCGTACTTGGATGAAGCATATTTGAGTTCGCAGATATTGATTACCTCATCATTTCTGTCTATCAGGAGGTCTATCTGTCCGCCTTTCCACTTCGTTCCATCTTCATCGGTGAATCCGGGACAGCTCCAGGAATATACATTGCTCAGGACGCCCAGGATTCCAAGCCGGCTCTTTATCTGTCTTATATGGTGAAGGCAGACCTGCTCGAAGGAATAACCCGCCCATGAGTTCTCCCGTCCCGAGAAGGCGATGTTGGACCAGAAGTTTTCATCCTGGCTGTTACCGCTCTCCACGAAGTTGAGATAGAAGAGAGAGAACAGGTCCGTTAGCTGATAGATGCTGTTCCTCTTTTTCTTCCCGATCGAATTATATTCTCTGATAAAATCGCAGAGCCTCAGATTGTCCAGGATTTCCGTAAGTGTGCCACCGTCCCTGATGTCCGTAGCCTTCATTATCTCCTCCCTTGTCAGCCCTTTCAGCTTCCGGGAGAGGGCCTCAATGACCTTCCGGTATGGTTTTGAATCATTGAAAAGGGATCTGAAGAGGAATTCATACTCGGTCTTAAGGACAGCATTCTCCCGGAAGAAGAGATTGTCTATATTCTTTGAAAGAGGAAGATCCGTGTTGAGCATGTCAAGGTAATAGGGAATACCGCCGAGAATCATATAGAGCTCGAGAATCCTGTGGCGGTTCAGATCCATATGCTTTACTCTGCTCAGAAACTCTTCGGTCTCTCCGAGACAGAACGGAGAGAGGTAGATTGAACAGGTGACTCTTCCGTATAGACCTCCCTTGTCTCCTACGAAATTCTTTATCATCCATGTTGTTGCCGAGCCGCAGACATAGAGTTTCAGCAGAGTTCTGTTCGACGGCCACATATTCCAGAAGAACGAGAAGGCCTGGAGGAAACTGCCTCTCGGTGTATCCATCCAGGGAAGTTCGTCCAGGAATACGACAACCCTATCCTTACCGAGGGAAAGGAGGTACTTCTTAAGCAGGTCGAAGGCTTCGAACCAGTCCTTTATCTTCGTTTTCTTTTCTCCTGCCTTTTCTGAAAGAGTAAGACTGAACTGCCCGAGCTGCTGTGCACGGCTCATCTGATACATTCCGGTAAACCAGAAATCAAACTCCTCGTTGAAGCACTGTTTTATGAGGAAGGTCTTCCCGACGCGGCGCCGGCCGAATACCGAAACGAGTTCCGACTTGTCTGATTCAAGACAATCCCTTATCTGTTTCTGTTCTGCAATTCTTCCGATAATCTTCTCTGACATAC
>CAZKIT010000278.1:0-1889 GCA_964552905.1 uncultured Spirochaetaceae bacterium | reverse complement strand
GTAACAACAAGTTTTCCTGCTGTTGTTGATTTACCCGAGGTTACGCCAACATTGGTTATCCCTTCAATTGAAGCTTCTTTAAGCGTAACGTAACTAGAACCGTAAAAGTCCGTGTTGTTAAGCTTTGCGGAAGCCGTACTCCCTGTGTTCCCTTTGCCAGAGAGTACGGAAAGACCCGAAGACGTCGTATAAAAGGCTGTATTACTTAAATCGAGGGGCGTGCTTTCATCGTTTTTAACCCAAAAACTCGCCGTAGAGTTGGAAGTATGTTTGATTGTGGCTTTGCTTACGCTACCCGTTGGTGCGGATGCACTAAATTCTTCTGTGACAAAACTTCCTTGATTAACAAAGATAGAGGTCCCTGCGGACATCTCTGTTTTGCCATTCACTTCAAAACTTGCGCCACTTCCTGAAATGGTGACAGATCCCCCTTGGAGGTTAAAGTCTTTTTTGCTTGCATCAGTAAATATCCAACTGTTCGTTGAATCGTTGTAACTATCTCCGACTCGGACTTTACTACTAGAGCCAGAGGCATTTATAGAACCCCCATACATCGTGAGGGAGGTCGTATGGATGGTCGAATTCAAGTTAACTAGGACTGAGGGGGATGCCGTACTGCTTACGGAACCCAAAATAAGCCCCCCGTCACCACGAACAATCATATGGCCATAGCCTTGACCATATTGAGAAGTGGAATACTGTCTCGTACCGCCTAACTGCAGGGTTCCTGATCCAACATTAGCAGTACCCCCTACAACAATCCGTGCATTCAAGGCGGAGATTATCGCGTTATTGTTTTGAGTGTAATCGCCCGTTAGGGTAAGAAGTCCATATTGGTCAAAAAGAATAGCCTCCCCTCCACTAGAGGGGCTTAAAGTAAGGCTACCCGTAATATTGAGTTGATTGCCATTTTTTACTGAAAGGTTATCCGAGACGCGATAACCATTATATGGTTGAACGCTTGAAGTGGCGTCTTGTAGGGAACCGCTTCCGATTACAAAAATATTACCTGTATAGTTAACTGCAGAATAATCAGATGCATTGAAGGTAAAGGCGTCAGTAACTATACCACTAGCACTTTTTAGATTAGCTTCTGTTAATTTTTGTCCTGCATAAGATACGCTTGTAAAACCCAATGTGAGTAGTAGAGCACTAATCGCTGTTCTCTTAAATGTGCGTAACCCCTTAGCTAGTAGACCCGCTTCAGATCTACCCCCCCCTTGCGAATTCCGTCGCTACTGCCCTTGTTCTGAACAGAGGAAGTGATTTCATTGACGGCCATGAGAATGCCGCGAACTTTGTTGAAAACGATGCGATAGGTCTTATTCATAAACGATAAATAGAAACGCCATTAGCGATTTCCAATGGTGTTCTCTACTCCCCTAGTAATAGTTTATGTTGCTGTATGAGCATTCTTATGAAGCAAAACGACTCACACAGTTCTCCCTTTGGATGTAAATAGTTACAGTCAAACTAGGCCCATGGTAGCAAAGTGACCATGACCCCAAGTTAGTTCTTACGGGATTATCTCATTTTTAGAAGAGCAATATCGGATAGCGGGGTCCCTCAAAAAAGCGGAGCCACACGTTTGTCCCTGCTCAGCGTCAAAAAGCCTGTTTTCTCTTCAAGTATGCTAGGTAAAGCGTCACCTTCGAGCACAGCATAAAAGTCGCTAATTATCCGAAAACGTGAATCATTTCAAAAAAGTAAAGCCCGCAACCTTCTCTCTTCAAAACCAAAAGAGAAAATGAGAGTTTTTTCTTACACACCCGTACTAGAGGCGTTTCATTCTCTTTAGCAGAGGTTTGCGACAAGTTCTGAAAAGGCCGTCTGTGCCTTGGATTCATAACGACTTTTAAGCGTCACTGCGTCAAACCTACGTAGAGTAA
>CAZKIT010000277.1:0-1935 GCA_964552905.1 uncultured Spirochaetaceae bacterium | reverse complement strand
CGAGAAGAAGAAGCTCGATGTCCCGACACATGCAATCAAGATGACAGGTACATATCAGATTGTCGCTCACCTCTATGAGAACGACAAGTCTGTCATCGCACTCAATGTCCTCAGCGAAGCTGAAGTGAAGGCTGCTGCAAAGAAGGCGGCAGAGGAAGCTGCAGCTGCAGCAAAGGCTGCTGAAGAAGCTGCTAAGGCAGAAGCAGAGGCTGCTGCAAAGGCAGAAGCAGAAGCTGAGGCTGAAACTGAAGCTCCTGCAGAGGCAGAAGCACCTGTAGAGGGTTGAAAGTAGAAATATGCCGGACACCCAGGATAATGAATTGAAGGGTCTCAGAACCCTGCCACATGATGAAACTGCGGAAAAATCAATCCTGGGAGCCCTGCTCTTGAGTTCGGACTGCTGGGACAGAGTCGAGATGCTCGTCTCGCCGTCCGATTTCTATTCCCCGACGAACCGGGTAATATTCGAAGCCATATCCTCACTTGTGAACGATGAGGGAAAGACGGGCTTTGATTCTCTCATACTCATTGAGTACCTCAGGCGCAAGAATCTTCTTGAGAAGGCCGGAGGTGCCGGTTATATTGCCAAACTGACTTCACAGCCTTTCATTGTCGCGAATGTCGCAGAGTACTGCTCAATCGTCAAGGAGGCGTCCAGAAGGCGGCTGCTCTTCAAGGTTTCTTCGTCACTCATGGAATCGGTATTCGATCCTTCTGTGAACATCCAGGAAAAGCTTGAGGCGGGAAGCCGCACTCTCAGTGACTCGATTCTCAGCGGCCTCAATTACAACGCCGAGGAGTATGAACTCGGAAACATCCTTCTCGATACATTCCGTTCCGTAATAGACAAGGCCAACAACCACGATACAAGCGACAGAGTCGAAACGGGCTTCGAGGTTCTCGACAGATATACCAACGGCGGTTTTGCGAAGGAAGAATACATAATCATAGCCGCAAGGCCCAGTATAGGAAAGACCGCTTTCGCGCTCAGCATGATGCACAACATGATCTACAGCGGGAAGAAGGTCGCATTCTTCTCTCTGGAAATGCCTGCCGCGTCAATTGCCAAGCGTCTCTTCGCAATGGACAGCAAGGTCGAGCTTTCCAAGATCATGAAGTCCAGCTTCTTCAGTGATGAGCTTGACAGGTTCAAGGACTCCCTTGAACGTCTTTATGACGTCAGGGAGAACCTCTATATAGTAGACGTACCGAATATTTCGCTTACTGAACTCAGAACCAAGGCGAGAGTCATAATGAAGGAGAGGCACATAGACTGCATTGTCATAGACTATATCGGTCTCATAAGTCCTCCGAGCAACATGGTCAACTCCAAGAAGTTCGAACAGGTATCGTACATATCTCTCAATCTCAAGCAGCTTGCGCGTGAACTCAAGGTTCCCGTTGTCGTTCTCTGTCAGGTCGGACGAGAGAGCGAGGAGCAGGAGCCTATCCTCTCCAACCTCCGTGACTCGGGATCAATCGAGCAGGATGCCGATATCGTATGCTTCCTCCACAGAAAGAAGACTCTTTCCGACGAGGAGAAGCAGAAGAACCTCAAGGACAGCATGGGAAGGGCCTCCATCCAGGTAACGAAGATGATCGTCGCAAAGAACCGTAACGGTGAGACGGGGTACTTCAAGATCGGTTACAACGGACCTCTTACATATTACGCCGACGTCGCGCAGTCGAGCGAGTTCATCGACTACGAGCCGAAGGATATGCCGGGTAAACGGAAGAGTTCGAATAACAGCTGATGAAAGGGTGGAGAAATCCACCCGATTTTAAAGCCTTAACCGAGCCTGAAACAGTTATTCCCCCGTAAAAAATGTGCTCCAAGTCAATTATTACCAGGAAATAAATGTTGTGTAGCACAATTATTCCTTGGAAAAAATGTTGTGCATGTTATTCTAGTCTTGAGGTGACCATGTACAGGAC
>CAZKIT010000276.1:0-1946 GCA_964552905.1 uncultured Spirochaetaceae bacterium | reverse complement strand
ACTCCATCAAGGGCGGTATGGCTAACTGTCAGAAGGAAATGAAGAAGGCAGTCGAATGCGGTTACTGGAACCTCTTCAGATACAACCCGGCTGCTGAGAAGAAGTTCACTCTCGACAGCAAGGCACCGGCTGGCGGCTATCAGGAATTCCTGCTGAACGAAGCACGTTACTCAAGACTCACACGTGAGTTCCCGGCTCGTGCAGATGTTCTCTTCAAGGCTAACGAAGAAGAAGCTAAGGCACGCTACGAACACCTCCTCAAGCTCATCAATCTCTATGACGAGAACTGAGACAGGTAAGCGATAAGGTACAGGCTGCACCGTAAGATGCAGCCTGTTTTCTTTGTCAGAGAAGAATGAAAAATCATCTGTTTCTGTTGATGATCCATTCCCCTTTTCTCTTCGAACCCGTTCTGATAAGTATATTTCTGTCCTGAAGACTCTTCACTGCCCTTTCGACTGTTCGTGTTGTCACACCCGAAGCCGAGGTAATGTCAGAGAGTGTCGCAAGCGGATTCTCCTGCACAAAGCTGATGATTCTCTTCTCCGTCTCCGTCAGACGCAGTCCGTTTCCGATGCAACTCCTTTCAGCCACGGGAGCAGATGTCTGCACTGTCCTGTTCATCACCTCTTCATCGAAGGGAATAGTTACCCTGATGTAGTTCTTCTTTATCTCGAAGACATCGCGACCGTATCTTTTCACTATTACGGGAATACCGTGTCCCGTTCTCTCTGCAAGGTCCATATTCAGGAATATCTGCATGAGAGCTATGTTTCTGGGAACACTGACGCCCATGAAGAAATCCTCCTCTTCCTGTCCGCTCGGCAACCCTCCATAGGAGAATATCTCGAGTCTGTCATCGAAGAATGAAATCAGGGGCGCGGAAATAGTCCAGTCATTATGTACGAGTGCGTTGATTACAGCTTCGTTCACCGAGTCAAAATCATAAAGGAATCTGTCCACACGTGGACGGACGGTGGTATCTGAAATACAGGTATTCTCGGTGGCTATCCTGAGCTTTATCTGTTCGTACGACAGAAGAAGACACTGATTTCCGTAATCGTAACGCTCCGAAATGGCAGATTTGTCATTGCCCTTGAATTTGACGAAGATCAGAGGCAGCATGTTCCTGTCAGACATGATTTCCGCAAGAAGGTTGTATTTACCGTCCGGAGTAAGAAGATTCAGATTAGTCTCGAATGTCGCATCTTCCAGATGGTATCCTCTCACACCGTAATACGTTTTCAGCGTATTGAAGGTTATCGGAGTATATGATGCAGGAGAAAGAATCATTGCATCCGTCTTTCTGTATTTCATTTCATAGCGGGTCTCGATTTCCTCCTGTGTCATGTTCTTGCATGTCGTACCTATCCGCACGACACACCCGCTGGAGGAGTAACCGTACTTCTTCTGACAGTAAATCGGCTGAATTCCCTTCTTGATATGAACAATCAGAACCGGTTTTCCTTCGATGTATACAGTTTCCATCGTAACAAGAGAATGAGGAACAGGTTCAATCTGATCCGTAATTACATCTGATACCTTCTTCGACGTTTCATCCAGGTTGGTTATGCCTGCTACTGTTCCGTTATCATTGACACCGATGACAAGATCACCCCCGTCAGCATTCAGAAAAGCAACTATCTCCTTGCATATCGCATCGGTGAATTTCGACTTCAGTTCCATTTTCTCGGATTCACAAAACACTGTATTACTCCTTTATGTATTCATGATAGCAGAGATTTCGGAAAAAGCAATCGAACGGCACGAAAACCGTCGCAAATACCGACACGAATACCGACGTGTTTACCGACATTTATATGACATACGTTAATTTATTACATTATAAAATATAATCAATAACAAAATCCCAGAAAACGACACGAATACCGACACGAATACCGACACGAATACCGACACGAATACCGACACGAATACCGACGCGA
>CAZKIT010000275.1:0-1949 GCA_964552905.1 uncultured Spirochaetaceae bacterium | reverse complement strand
TTCGAGATAGCTGATCTTGATCTCGAGCCTTTCCACATCCTTGTCACTCATACCCCGGATTCTATTCTATGAAGAGACTCTTGTCACGTTTTTCTATCTCCCGGGCTCTGTACTGTGAAGGAGTGACGCCGTAGACGGAGCCGAACTTCTTCGTGTAGTACGCCGCAGATTCGAATCCGCATGATGATGCTATGTCCGCTATGGAGAGCTCGGGATGGATGACCATCAGATTGACGCTCTGCATAAGTCTGTACTTTATGAGGTACTGGACGGGAGAATCGGAGATGGTGCGCTGGAAGCACCTCAGGGCCTCCCTGTCGCTTATACCCGCTGCAGAGGAAATATCATTCAAAGTGATGGGAGAGGAGAAAGAGGAATGAATGAAATACAGCATCGTCCTGAGCCTCACGCTGTCGCTGTCCATTTCACCGGGGTTTCTTATAGTCTCCTCCTCGCTTTCATATATCGAGAGCAGAATTCGCCCGAGTTCTTCCCTGACGGTTAATTCGAAGCCGAAAGAGTCGTTACGAAGGGCATCGAAGGCCTTCTTGAAGGACTTAATGCTTTCTTTGTCGCCGTCTCTTATTACAAGAGACCTCAGGGACGGACACGAGACAAGCGGGCTGATGTACTTTTCAGCAATTGCAGTCTTGTTTCCTCCCGTTACGAAATCAGCCCTGAATACGAATGCGTAGTTGAGACACGACGGATTCCCTTCGGCAGAGTGCAGAACCGAGGAGTTGATGAAGGCCATGTCACCCTTCTTCATCTCATACTCGACACCGGGAATACGGAGGCGGAAGTTCCCTCTGACCACGAGTATAAGTTCCAGCTCCTCATGGAAATGCCATGGAAGCACGTACTTCGTTCTTGGGGAGTAGACTGTCTCATAGCCGGCACACGGGAAGGCCTCACTTCCGTGAGGCTTGAGTTCGCGGCTTGAGCTGTCTGTTATGACGAAAGTGTTCTGAAGCATCCTGTGTCCATTTTCTTATATTGGCTCACCTCTGACAAGGAGTCTCACATGCAGATATGACTTTTTTATTATACCTGCTGTATGATGCCACCAGAGACAGTCTCCTCACGGTGTGCACAGAATGATGCAGAAATAGTCTTATTTGTTGCCACTTGTTGCAAATTCTATTCTTTTTTCTTTCAGCCTGGCTTTTTTGTTGCTACAATTGATGAAAACAGCAAAAAGAAGGAATGAGAGATGAAAGGAGAAAGAGTTGCTCAGCTTGAGCTGCTTCTGAGATCACACCCGGAGGGACTGAGACGCGCGGAGATTGCAAGACGCCTAGGAGTGCACAGGTCGACTATTTCACGGTATGTCGAGGATCTTTCGCAGCATATCGACATATATGAAGACAACAACCTCATAAAGATAAAGGAAACGGAGGACAACTCCCCTCTCGAACTCTCCGTCTACGAGACTCTGGCATTCAACATGTCTGCAGAGGCTCTCGCATCCTCGACGACTGTCCAGAACCCCCACCTTGCATCGGGACTGAGAAAGATAGCCATGAATATGCGATCCTACGCTCCGAACGTCTCTGACAACATTCTCAAGATGGCGGACTCCATCGAGAAGAAGATAGAGTCCAGTGTCGTGGAGACAAGCACATACAATACGGTACTGGAGGTTCTTATCGACTGCTGGGTATCCGGAAGGCTTGCGAAGATTTCCTCCACGACTCCGGGAAAGGAAGAGATAGAGATGGCTCCCTACTTCATCGGTTTCACCGAGGACAGTTCGGGCCGTAAACCTATGACCGTCACCGGAAGACTGAGGCACACGAAGGACATCATAACACTCAACATAACGACCATCGTATCCGTCCAGATGCTCAACGAAACATACACGATTCCCGACAACCTCAAGCCGTTCAACAAATACGAAGAGGTCAACTACGATGCAATCGACATGATTCCCCTCGTTCTCAAGGTCA
>CAZKIT010000274.1:0-1952 GCA_964552905.1 uncultured Spirochaetaceae bacterium | reverse complement strand
TACGACGAACAGGCTTGCGTAGCTGAAAATAGGAGGTGATATCCTCTATACTTCTCTACATCACCGAATGACAGTATTTCTTACTGTCACCCAGAAATATAATGGAAAGAATCCGAACTATCATATATGCTGTCATGAGAGGAGACGATGCGGTATGGCAGACAAGTACAAGGGCTATTACGTCAACAGCGATATAATCAAGGGATGGTCGGAAGACGGAAAGAGTGTAATGTGGTGCAATCCCGAGAAGGGAGAAGAGGGAAGAAGTGTGGACGTGGACAGTCTCTATTATCTTGAACTCTCACATTTCCCCGAAGATACGGCAGTACTCATCAACCAGATAGAAGAGTATTCGAGAGCTCTCATCACAGGACTCAGAAGCGGAGAGAAGACAGGGCTTGATGCAGTCGATACAGACCAGAGGGAGCCTTTCTTCTTCGAATATGTCAGATCCCTCTCGGCATTCAAGACAGGATACGCAAGATACATGGGAGAGAAGGTACTGAAGCTGATGAACGAGTACAAGGGTCTTGACTACTTTACGGTAATAGAACCGACACTCACCACAGTCATCGATAATCTGAAGACAGCTGCAAAATTCAGCCCACTTCTGTCTCTTCCCATCATTGACCTCAAGAGCAGGATGCTCTATGCCCCCGAGGGGAAGAGCTTCATTGTCGGTGCATCACCGATCAACGTAATCAATCCCTACTTCGAGAAGAAGTTCGTGAAGTACAGCAACGAGGACAGGCCTACAGTCCTCAAGGGTACCATCATGATACTTCCCCTTTCACCGGAGAAGAGTGTCTGTCTCTATGACAGTGCGATATATGAATTCAAAGAGGGTGATGAAGCGAAGACGGTCATAAGTGAAAGTGACGTCGATCTTCTGAACAGACTCCAGATATTCACATCCGAGATAGACGGCGGAGTCGTCTATTCGGGGGATATGGAGAGGTACATCAGGAAGCTAACGCAGAGCTTTGCATCCAAGCCCTACAGAACAGGATACGAGTGGCTGAGAGCTGACAAATATCCCTTCGAGACGATGCTGTCCGTACTGAAGGTGAAGGATGAAGCACGGAAGGAACTGTCGAGAAACGTTAAGGAGCCGCTGAGACCCATAACGGTCGCCGTCAAGGAATACGACGAGGAGAGAAAGAGAAGAACAGGGAAAAGCTCCTACAACAGGGATTCTCTTTTTGAAAGGTATAACTGCATAAGAACCATACTGGAGAAGATAGAAGAGAAAGACAGCAGTCAGCAGTAATCCGGTAATAAAGAAAGGAAAAATACACAGAACTCCCGTTCTATTCATCGCTAATCGGCGGTAGAATACTGCAAAACGGGAGTTTTATAATGAAGAGAGTACATGCAGTCATGGCAGCACTCATCGTGCTGACAGCGACCTTGATAGTATCATGCAGCGGAAGGATTCCGGAACCGGAGCCGGAGGAATACACCACGTACACAGTCACGTTCATGAACGGTGACAGCGTGGAGAAGACAGTAACAGTCAATGCCGGGGATACAGTCAGTGAACTGACACCGGCGGAAAAGGACGGATACACATTCGTATGCTGGAACTCAGACGGGAAAAAGTATGACTTTGCTTCCTCCGTCAATGAAGATATCGCGCTGCAGGCGGTATGGAAGGACAACAGCAAGGTTCAGGTCACGGTAATCGAGTACGACGGCAGGGAGAAAATCGAATTCCTCGATAAGAACAGTGAGTACACAGCTCCTCCTGCTCCTACACGCGGCGGCTACACATTCCAGGGCTGGAAAGCAGACGGCACGGAAACGACTTACAGCGCGGAGGAGGGCGGAATAACCCTTTCTTCAGATATCACACTCGTAGCCGACTGGAAAAAGAATGATTGTCTCACGGTTACATTCAAGAACGGAGATGAAATAGTGAAGGATTTCTCCGTGGACTGGGGAACGGAGAT
>CAZKIT010000273.1:0-1954 GCA_964552905.1 uncultured Spirochaetaceae bacterium | reverse complement strand
AAGAGAGACGCAAGCCTGAATGATTTCGCCTCCCCGTCACTGTCTCCCGCTCCGACATACTGACTGAGCATTATTCCGTATGCGGATATGAGAGCGGCAAGGAGAACAGTGTAGAACGATGAGAACTTGCCGGCGATTCCCACTGCCGCGACGGCAACGGTCCCGAGCTGCCCGACCATCAGCTGGTCGATGAGCGAGAACGAAGACTGGAGAATACTCTGCCCCGTTATCGGGAGCGCTGTTCTGAGAAGTGTATGGCGGAAACTATACATGATCCCTCCTAAACCGGTTAAGTTACATGAATATGGTACTCCTCGGCTCTTCTCCTGTCGATAACTATTATGACCGCTATGATAACAATAGCGACTCCCGGTAGTTCTCGTTGTTCGTTCCTATGAACTCCAGAAGGGTCCGGATGTACTCAGTCATGCTCACCATCATCGCAAGGTGTCCGCCCTCGAGATTCCACACGACTGTCGCTTCCGGCATGAGTGATACGAGGTTCTCCTTCATCGAACGCGTGAAGATCGTGTCATCCTCGCTGAAGAAGATAAGGCACTTTCCCCGGTAGGACTCGAAATCCTCCCGTGTCTCCGTTCCGACATAGTTTCCGACGTCGTAGAGGAGAGTATCCATGAGGGCGAAGTACTCTCCTGTCATTGTCGGCCTATATATGTCGATTATCTCTCTGAATGTCTTTCTGAGAGCTTTGTCCTTCACGACCTTTCCGGCCATGATCTTGAAAAGAGGAACGAGGAGAGAAACGCTAAGCTTTCTGTCCGTTTTCAGGTTCTTCTCGTATTTCTCCTTGTTGAACATCTTCCTGTATGTCTCCATGCCGTCAGAAGGCATATCTTTCCTCAGCCCGCAGTTTCGGAGAGAATCATGACCTTTATGCATTCGCTGTGGCGCTTTGCCATAATCTGTGCAAAGAGACCGCCGTAGGACTTGCCCCAGTAGATAGACATTTTCCGCCCCTACGGTCTTTATGAGCCCCGATAGTGCATCCGAGAGCGATGCGTTGTCTCTGAAGGCCTCCGGATAATTGAACGAAAGGAGGCTGAAATAAGGCATGAGGTACTCGTAGAGGTAGAAGAAGCCGTCGTCAGCAGCATCAGGGTGACGTTCTTCCCTTCATCCGGGTTGCGGTAATAGCGGTAAGGAAATTCCTTTCCGTTCACATACGCCGTCCTCACGGGCGTCGAAACATCGAATTCGGCAAATTTCTCCTTGAGTGTCATGAAGTCTCCAGAATTGATTATGGTTGGATTAATCTAACTCATCTTCTTTTTCAAGTATCAATAAATCTGGATTTGAAACGGCAGAAAAGAGGAGAAATAATCCCGCCCATGACGAGCGGGATGATGATTCAATTCAGAAGAGAAATCTGTCCGGAAAGTATTTTTCCTTCCGGATATGGGGTATCAGACATAACCCTGGGCGAGCATTGCTCTCGACACCTTCATGAAGGATGCTATGTTCGCGCCGTCGATGAAATTGTCAGCACCAGAATAGAGCGCAGCGGCTTCTGACATGTTCGAGTATATGTTCTTCATGATGAGTCTGAGTTTCTGGTCGACTTCCTCTCTCGTCCACGAAAGCCTCATGCTGTTCTGGCTCATCTCGAGTCCCGAGACGGCGACGCCGCCTGCGTTTGCAGCCTTGCTGGGGGCAACGAGAACACCCGACGAGACCAGAATTTCCTCTGCTTCCGTGGAGCATGGCATGTTGGCCCCTTCTCCGACGTACTTAACGCCGTTTCTGACGAGGTTGAGAGCATCGTCCTTAAGGATTTCAAGCTGGGTTGCGCACGGGAAAGCATAATCAGCCTTCATATCCCAGATCGGGTTCGGCGTACCGCCCTTACGCGGTATATAGACGACTCCGGGGTACTTCTCGGCGTACTCGCTGATTCTTCCCCTCATGACATTCTTGAGAAGCTTGACGTATTCGA
>CAZKIT010000272.1:0-1981 GCA_964552905.1 uncultured Spirochaetaceae bacterium | reverse complement strand
GGCACTGAAGGAACCGGGCCTTCTCCTCTGATTTTCTCTTTTTCCGGATGCAGAAAGGAGTGCATTGTCATATACTACGGCTATGAGAAGAACAGACAGAGAAGTCAAAACAGTCGACGGCATCTACGATATCCTCTCGAGATGCAAGATTATCAGAATAGCAATGAACGACGATGTACAGCCCTATGTCGTACCGATGAACTTCGGTCTCGAAAGAGACGGGGAGAAAATCATAATCTACTTCCACAGTGCTGTAGAGGGGCACAAAACAGAACTTCTCAGAAAGGACAACAGAGTCGCAATCGAAGCTGATCTCTACTACAAGGTAGAGGAAACGGAGGGTGGCATCACCCAGCGCTACGAGAGCGTCATGGGCACCGGCAGAGCCGAGAAGCTGACAGAAACTGCAGACAAGGTCCACGGCTTCAAGGTAATGCTGGGCCAGTACTCAAAGGAGGAGCATCCCATTGAGGAATGCAAGGGCCTTTCACGCTGTGATGTCTACCGTGTCGTACTCGATACTGTCACAGGAAAGCACAACCTATCCTAACCCCTGTTCCAGAAGCCAGACTGCACGGCAACAACTGTTTTTCTGAGTTCAGGAAACGGTCCGATGATTTCTATCGGCTTCTGGCCGGAGGCTATGATGTGACGTGAACTTATGTTGAACGTCGGGTTCTTTTCGTCGCTTCCCGTCATGGAAAGAAGATCTTCCTCAGTCACAGCATAGACAATGCGCCCTATATTCGCCCAGTAGATGGCACCGGTACACATGCAGCAGGGCTCGAATGTCGTATAAAGCGTACAGGTCCAGAGAAAGTCCTTGCTGTAGAGTCTGCTTGCGCGGGATGCAAGAACCCGTTCGGCATGAGCTGTAGCATCGTGGAGTGTTATCTCCTCATTACCCTGCCTCAGAAGTATATTACCGTCCTTATCGGCAAGCACTGCTCCGAACGGAGTATTGCCGCTATTTCTGGCTTTCTCCGCCTCCCTGTTCGCTTCCAGAAGAAGTTCTATATCTGTCACTTTTTCTCCTCTCTTTTCTTCAATTCTATCACAGCTGTGCGATAATGAAACAATGAAGTACATACTCATTACAGGAGCCCGCGGAGGGATGGGAAAAGCATTCGTGAGAAAAGCCGTAGCTGACGGCTTCACTGTATTTGCTCTCGACATAACAGAAACAGATGAAACTGCACGCAACATCATCCCGATGAAAGCCGATGTAACGGACGAAGAAAGCCTCTCAGAAGCGTTCTCCCTCGTCAGAACATATACGGACACTCTTTATGCCATCGTCCATTTTGCGGGCATCTATGTACTCGATTCCCTTGTAGAGATGACAAAGGAGACGTTCGAGAGAATACTCCGTATCAACATGGAGGGAGCATTCCTGGTCAACAGAACATTTATGCCACTATTGAAGAAAGAAAGCAGGATAGTGATGACGACAAGCGAGCTCGCGCCATTGAATCCTCTTCCTTTCACAGGTCTCTACGGCGTCACGAAAGCCGCACTCGACAGATATGCATTCTCCCTCAGGATGGAACTCCAGCTCCTCGGTATCTATGTCTCCGTCATCCGTCCCGGTGCCGTCAGAACAGATATGATAGACAAGTCAACAGCAGACCTTGAAGCATTCTGCCTCAATACGAAGCTCTACCATACAAATGCCGTACGCTTCAGAAAGATAGTCGACAGCGTCGAAAACAGGAGCATCACACCCGAAATTCTGGCAGATAAGGTTATGAAAATCGTAAACGAAAAGAAACCGCGCTTTGCCTACTCCATTAACAGAAACTTCCTTCTTTCCCTTACTCGGTTCTGTCCGAAGAGTCTCGAGCTCTTCATAGTGAAGAAGATACTCTCATAAAATACAACACGAAAAAAATCCCGGCATCAGAAAGATCCGGGACATATATTAACGTTGAAATCAGTCAATAAAAAAAGCTGGCGACGACCTACTCTCCCGGAGACGAAC
>CAZKIT010000271.1:0-1983 GCA_964552905.1 uncultured Spirochaetaceae bacterium | reverse complement strand
ATTTATTCTCTTCCTTTCCTCGTTTCTGCTACACTTGGCATAACTCTTCAATACGACGCAATACGGAGCAAAGAAGTATCTATGAGAATAATGTTTGTCTCTGCGGCAGTGTAAGCAGAAGCTTTCCAGAAAACAAATAAAGTGCGTCAAAGTGCATCTTTACGTGGCGGATTGTGACCACAGGAGAGAGTAATTACTACCGGAATACTACTTTTGAACAAACCGCAGCCGTAATCATAACTCAAAGCGAACTTGATTCCGCTCTTGAAAGCGAACATACACTTTCTATGAAATTGACACTGAATTTGGGAGAAAGTTTGCGATACGAATGTTTTGTTCCAACTGGTTAAATTTTCATTCTGTCTCCGTGTTACCGTTTCGTGTACCTGTGAAAAAAAAATAATGCGGATAAATCGGCAGTAAAAGTAATTTGCTGCCGTAAAACCCATTGAATTCTGTTCTGAAGGTTATAATATATGGGAGAAACGGCAGTAAAATTGGAAAAATGCCGAAAAATCCGGAAGGGGGAGATAGCATGACAGATACATCGGTTATTCTTGCCAGGATAGATGATTATAGCTCTTTTACATGCGATGATCTTCAAAATGCGATGGAAGAATGTGGATACAAAACTTCGAAGAGTATCACGAATCATATGATTGCGAAGATGCTTGCATCCGGGGCCGTTGTCAGAATCGGACGCAACAGATACTGCTTGTCCGGTTCTCTGAAAACGTATGATTATCCTTACTCCGGGTCGGCGGTTCTTCTTTCGGATGAAATCATGAAGGCGCATCCGTATCTGGACTTCCGCATTTTCGAACTGGTGCAGATTAATGAGTTCGTCAATCACCAGATAGCCCATAACATAGTTTTCGTATCGGTTGAAGGTGGCTTTGAGGATGATGTGTTCAATACTCTCTGGGAAAGGCACAAAGGCTCGGTTCTGCTCCATCCCGGCATAGACGAACTCTTCCGTTATATGAATGACGATATGGTTGTCATAATGAAGCTTCCGACGGAGAGTCCGAAGGGGGAAGATGTCTTCTGGAATACCCGGCTTGAGAAGATGCTTGTTGATATAGCCGTCGACAAGCTGCTGAGGAAGATTGTCTCTTCTGGTGAGTACAGGGCAATCTACCAGAAGGCATTCGGTAAATACGTCATTGACAGGAGTCTTATGTTCAGATATGCAAGGCGACGGGGTGCTCTTGAGAAATACAGTAAGTTTCTTTTGAGCGAAGCCGGACTTAAAGAGGAGAATCTGAAGATATGATAACCATAGATACCGAGGGCATGTGGAAAAACGGCAAGCCGAAGAAGTGGTATTATGCGCTTCCGATCATCCTTATCTGGGTGCTTTTGATCGTGATCATTGTAAAAGCATTTTTGAAGTAAGCCGCAAATTGAGACAAGGAATGAAACAAGCATGACTGATTTTAACAATATCGGTATTTCACACAAGTTAGACTGGCCGCGTATTGCGCATCTGTTCCGCGTGGGACTGTTCGGCGCGGTTCTGACATTCATCGGAGATATGCTCCTTGGTTGGGGTGTGGAGGATGAAACGCTGGCCGGCCTTTCCCGGATGTTCTCTGCCTATACTGACATCTCGGATCTCGGTATCTTCTTTGCGGCTATACTGGGGCTTTTCGGCATTGCCATTGAAGGGCTTTGCTATTTCGGCATTTATCGCCTGATGGCGGAGCAAGCACCTAAGTATGCGCATCGCTACCGGGCAGGTATCTTCGGCTACATGATTTTTGGCCCGTGCGGCTTTCATGTGCCGGTATGTGCCGTTGTGTTTCTGATGAAGTACGGTCTTGCGGAGGCGCTTGTGCTGAAGTACGCCTTGTATTTTGTACTGCCTGCGTTTGTACTGTTCTGGGTGTCCTTTGCCGTACTGGAGATCACGCAGATTAAGGCTTTTGCAAAAGGTCTGACACCGTATCCGAAATGGTGCTGGGTGTTCTCATTGCCTGT
>CAZKIT010000270.1:0-2000 GCA_964552905.1 uncultured Spirochaetaceae bacterium | reverse complement strand
ATAGGAGATTATCCGCCACAGAAAACAGAGGCTCATGGAATAGCGGGCCTCTGTTCTCAGATTCGCATTTTCAGAACCTTAACTGCAGCAACAGTGGCCGGATTCAGTTCTCAGCCCAGTCTGATACGCTGTTGGTTTGTTATTGTTCATCTATGGCTGGAATGATTTTACGAACTGCAGAATCAAGGGCGTTTCGCACATCACACTACATCTTCATGCTCTTGACCGATAGTTTCAGTGGCAGACTGCAGCCTTGAAAGAGATATCGGCAATCTCTGATGTGTTACCTGCTCTTTCAAACCAATTTGATGTTGCCATGTTGAATACTACTTTGAATAGCTGATTTACAACTATGAAAATATATTCCAAAGTGAGATGTAAATTTTAAAATATATTGAAACCAAATTTTAAGATGACAAGAGCGAATATTTCTCAAGCATTGCGTTTTTGGTGAAGTAGAGGTGTCCGGAGGAAGAACAGGGTCTGTGTAATATCGTCATGCTGGAGAGCATTCTGTATTCAAATATATAAACATTTCTCAGTGGATTTCGCGGTTCACGAATGAGATTCTTTGCTATTTGCGATGGACATGATCGGAGGTCTCTTCATCAAAGAGCAACTCTTGATTTAAGCTGGCTTATTTCTCTTTTTCTGGAGACGGCTACTACTTTCTTTGTCCCGGATTGTAGATTTTTTATTTTCTTGCAGTATAAAGCACTAATGTCAGGTATTTTCCTTCAAATCGCAGCCCATTTTCATATGCAAACTTCATGAAGTAGTGTACAATTCCTATGTAATGAAAAGAATCACCCTGAGTGACTGAAGAACGAGGAGGCAAGGAGCATGGAAAGACTTACAGGTCTTGCAGAGACGATTGACAAAACCGCCGGCGATGCCCGGCTTGACAGACAGGCTAAGAAGCTTCTTTCCTACAAGGCTTTTGATGCCTGGATTCTGAAGTCGTGTGTGAAGGAGTTCGCTCCTTACAGTGTAAAGTATATCTCTGAACACTGCCTCTCGGGAGACGCTGAAGTCGCGGAGCATGCCGTTCATCCCGATCAGCTTGACCGAAGCGAGAGAATCAGCGGAGATGATATGCTGACGGCGTTGAATTCGGAGTCGTCTTCTATCATCTGAGTTTTGCAACTAATTTTAGTATGTAAGCGACTAATTGTTGATATTGTTTAAAATTGGGGTTGATTTTCTTTCTTTTACGTACTATACTTTTGGTACGTAAAAGAGGTAAATTATGTCACGTCTGAAAGACCCTGATACACAATATAGAATGAAGGCTTTTGTCTCGAATAAGCACAGATATGCAGCCACAACCAATCCGGGATACAATGCGGACAAGAAGTGGGTCCCTAATACTACAATATGGGGAAAGCTTACACCGGACCTTGTCTTTGAGCCGAATCTCCGTTTCATGCTGCTCAAGGCTGAAGAGAAGAAGAAATACATCTTTCCTGAATGCTGGGACATCTCTGCAGCATTCAGAAAGCCTGAAACAGAAGATGAAGGCGGAGACGTCTACAACGGGAAGGAAGACCAGTACAAAATCTATGGCAACAGCCTGCTGCTTGAGAAAACAGCCGTCTCGTGCGGTCTGAGGGAAGACCTCACGAAAGTATTCGGCAGTGATATTGCCGATGCCCTTCTGTCAATCAGTTATTTTCTGATCATCTCGGATAAGAACTTCAACAGAATGGAAAGCGAAGCGAAGATACAGTGGTTTCCTCTGGAGAACGGACTCAGTCCGGATGCAATCACGAGACTGTCGCAGGCGATTACAAGGGAACAGATCAACTCCTTCATGGCACTCCGGAAGAAGCGCAACACATCGGAAAGAGGATGGTTCGGCATCGACAGCACGAGTGTTTCAAGTTATTCGAGATTCCTCAGTGATGCTCACTGGGGAAAGAACAAGGAGCATGACAATCTCAGGCAGCTCAATCTCATGGTAATGTACGACATGGCGTCCGAACTTCCGGTACACTACA
>CAZKIT010000269.1:0-2007 GCA_964552905.1 uncultured Spirochaetaceae bacterium | reverse complement strand
TCTTGAGGATGAGATAGATCTTCGCCCTCATGTTGGCTGTTGCGGCCTTTGTGAATGTTATTGTGAGAATCTCGTCGGAGTGTATTCTTTCCTCCTCGTCATCCATCAGGAGCCTGAGAAAGCGGTAAGTGAGGACTGTTGTCTTTCCACTTCCGGCTCCGGCCGGGAGGACGGAGTAGAGGGAGCCGAGTACCGCCTTCCTCTGGTTCGAGTTTTCGTCTGTTATGTCAAAGCCGTTCCTTCTGCAGAATTCCAGAAAGAGCTGGAGTTTCTCTTTAGTCATTTTTCTCCTCCATTGCGGCAACGAACTTCGCCCTGCAGAGCCGCTCGTAGGGACAGTTCGTGCAGCTGTGTTCCGTCACCGACGGCGTGAAGTCGCCTTTCTCGAGAGAGGCCCTGATTCCTTCAAGCCTTTCGTTTATCTCGGTCTTGAGAAGTGTGACATCAAAGCCTTCATTTCCCTTTCTTCCGTTATTGCAGCTGTATTCGACAGGCGGCCATATCACCTTGTATTCGCCGTCGGTGAACGAGTAGAAGGCTCCGCCCTTTACATTGTAATTTCTGTCGTTCTCGAGAAGGACGGCATAGAGGATTACCTGGAGCGACACCTCGGTGAGGTCTGACGAGTAATCTGATTTTCCCGTTGTCTTCCAGTCGATGATGTATGCATCCTTCGTTTCGTTGTCGACGAGAATCGTATCGACCCTGCCGTTTACCGTTATGTCTCCAGTGAGAGGGTAGTTCTCGATTTTCTTCTCGTTCTCCCTCACGGGGTATGATTTGTAGAGGGAAGCCTTGTTTGCCGTCTGGAGGCAGCCGAACCTGTTTGTGAAGCGTCCCCTGATATGCTCGAGGGAGTAACGCATCGGAATCCTATGCTCTTCGTACGCCGCGTTCAGCTTGTCAGAGAATCTTGCCTGCATTCTTTCGATGTCGATGTTCGCGATTGTCCCTTCTTCCTCAAGGGATTCCTCGATTGTTTCGTGAAGGATGTTTCCGATTACGAGCGGATCCTCCATTTTCGGCTCATAGTCCTTTTCCCTCAGTGAAAGCCTCGTGGATGCATAGCCGCGATACGGACAGAGATCGTAGTTCTTCATGTTCGATACGCTGATTGACATCTTCTCGTCGGTGAACGGAAGAACCGAGACGCTCTCCCTTCTGCCCCTGAGCGATGTCTTTTCCGCTCTTCTGTATCCTTCTGCCTGAGAGAGGTACGGTCTGTTTCCGGGAGAAGTGGAGTTGATCCAGAGATCATGCTCCTCCTCGTATTCGTCGGTTATAACACCGGTGTGCCTTACCGAGGAATCGAGGAAGAGCGGGGGCAGCAGCCTTGCGCCGTCGAAGCCTTCCGTAGTTCCGGAGAGCACAAGCTTCTCTGTGAAGACGGGAGAGCGGTATGTTTCGAGGATTGCAGTTGAAATGTCCTTTACTTCCGGTCTCTCGAGCGACACGAGGTACGGATAATCATCTATCTTCTTCGTTGTCGTCCTGTCATCGAGTCCGATGACATAATGGACCTTCGTTATAAGACCTGCCGATGCCGGGTATGCATATACTCGTATTCCATTCTCGTCATCGGTACGCTCGACGTACTGTGTCTCATCTACGAGTGAGAGGAACAGCTTATAAAGATCCGGTATTTCCTCGTCTCCCATTCCATCGAGTATCTCGATTGTAGATCCGAAGACCCTGTCTTCCTCTTCCGTCCATACTCCGACCTCGAAATATGTGTCCCTGAATTCCTGGATGTGCTTTATAACGAGAGCCGGCTTCCTGCTCTTCACGATGCCTGTCGCCGTTGCCGCGAGGGCTTTGAAGAAGTCCCTGTCGTCTGAGCCGAGCACTCTCAGCCAGGAGGAGAGCCCCCTGTCCTCCATCTTTTTTTCGACGGCCATTCTTATGATGGAGACAAGTCTCTCCTTTTCCCTGAAGGGGAACTGGGGATTGACAAGGAGCTTCTTCGTCTCGTCGAATGACCAGTTGGATACTACTGTTGAGTATACC
>CAZKIT010000268.1:0-2009 GCA_964552905.1 uncultured Spirochaetaceae bacterium | reverse complement strand
CAGTCTGGGGACAGACTTCGGGTCGGTATCTGATGATGCCGGCCCGATTTTCTTCACACATAACGAATAAGAACGCATGAAGCAGAAATCCTTTACTAACACCTTTATTTTGGTGTTAATGGGTGTTAATATAGTTCATGAGGTCTGAGAAATATGGCTGAAACGATTGCGGAACTTGAAAAACAGATTGACTCACTGCCGAAAGGCTGTGTCGTCGTCAAAAAGATAGACGGCAGACCGTACTTCTACCAGCAGTATAAGAATAACGGAAAGACAGTCAGCAGATACCTTTCCGACGAAGAAGCTTCAGTCATGAGAGAACAGATAGAAGAACGCAAAGCACTGCAGAGTAAGCTTAAGGATATGAAGAAGAATACACCTTATAAAAAGAGCATTCAGTTCAGAATGAACGTCATCAAAGGTCAGCCGCTTCTTGATATGGCAGAAACGGCATCCGGCTTCCAGAGGAGAGACTGCTATCCGATAATCAGAAATTATGTCTACGGCAGACCGGAAGACAGGGTATGTGCACTTTACGGCCTCAGGAGAACCGGCAAGACAACTCTCATGAAACAGCTCATACTCGATATGACAGATGAGGAAAGACGTCAGACTGTATATATCAAGGCAAAGAGCAGCGACACAATAGCAGATCTCAACGGTGACATCAGAAAAGGAATCGAAAACGGACTGAAGTACTTTCTGATTGACGAAATCACTCTCATCGAGGATTTCATCGATAATGCTGCCCTCTTATCCGACGTCTATGCAGTTCAGGGAGCAAAGTTCGTGCTCTCCGGCACAGACTCACTCGGATTCTGGTTCGCATCCAATGAGGAACTCTATGACCGATGCATAATGGTTCATACGACGTTCATCCCCTACAGGGAACACTCAAGACTTCTCGGAATAAAATCCATAGATGACTACATCCGCTACGGCGGAACACTGAAGGCCGGTGAATGGGATTTCTCCACGAGTTCAGTCAGTAGTGATGAAGCCTCATTCGCTGACGATGAATCCGCACGGCGCTATATCGACACGGCAATCAGCAGGAACATACAGCATTCTCTCAGTTGTTATGACAAGGGACGGCACTTGAGGCATCTGAAAACTCTCTATGAAAAGGATGAACTTACCGGTGCAATCAACAGGATAATCGAGGACATCAACCACGATTTTACGGTCGAAGTCCTTACAAGGGACTTCAAGTCTCATGATCTGGGCTCTGCAAAGGATCTGCTGAGACGCGAGAAGAACCCCGAAAAGCGTACGGACATCCTCGACAACACCGAAACCGCAGGAGCTGTGGAAAGACTGAGAAAGATTCTCGAAATTAAAAACCGTGACGAACAGACAGTCGGCATAGAGGAAATCCATGTGAAGGAAATCAGGGAATACCTGAAAGCCCTGGACCTGATAGACATCTGCCCGATTGACTCGCTTCCATCTGACGGAAAGAGAGAGGAGCATGTAATCTTCATACAGCCGGGGATGAGATTCTGCCAGGCAGAAGCTCTGGTGAGTTCACTCTCGGACGATGAGGAGTTCGGGAAGATTGACCAGCACCTGCAACTCATCATAAAGGACAAGATAATCGAGGACATCCAGGGCAGGATGCTCGAAGACATCGTATTCTACGAGACCAAACGAACGGCAAGGAAGAATCAGGATGTATTCAAACTGAGATTCGCCTCCGGTGAATATGACATGGTCATCTACGACAGAAATGCGAATACCTGTGAAGTCTACGAAGTGAAGCACAGTACGGAAAAAAGCCGCTATCAGACACGGCACCTTCTCGATGAAGAGAAGATAAGGCTTACAGAAGAACGCTTCGGCAGGATAACAGGAAGACATGTTCTCTACCGGGGTGAAACGGGAGAGGACGAAAACGGCATAACATACAGGAACGTTGAGGAATATCTCTCCTCCATCGGCTGAGGCCTACTCTTTCTTCTCTATTGACTGTATATCCTGAAAGTAGACGGGACCGCTCTCCATGAGGA
>CAZKIT010000267.1:0-2019 GCA_964552905.1 uncultured Spirochaetaceae bacterium | reverse complement strand
ATTATGTGAATAATTCTGCCTCCGTCGGGGATATCGGGTGTGTACACAAGGTCCAGGGATTTGATCTGAACTATGCCGGCGTGGTCTTTGCTCCTGATATAGAATACGTTCCCGGAAAGGGAATCCAGCCGGTAAAGGAAAACTACTTCGACCGTATGTCCAGAAGCTCTGTTAGCGGAAGAACCGAGAAGAACATACTGAATTCATATCTGGTCCTTCTTACACGCGGTATAAGGGGAACGTATATCTACTGCTGTGATAAGAGACTGCAGAAGCACTTCGTGGAGAAACTCGGAGCACAGTATGTCAGGACGTCAAGCGAAGAATGATGTTATTCATCGTTATTCTTGCCTTTTCTAGACGAAGTGGGCGTGTTGGATATTGTGAATTGCATAAATTTAGGGAGAAGAAGACTTTTTTTTGACAGAAACGAGCAATTAGTGAGCTATATATAATAGTGCAGATAAATTTTTTGTTTTTTCAATTTTGTAGGCTAATTATGTAGATGTAAGGAGAGGGCGCTGCTATGTATATTGCTCACATTAGAGAAGACGGTACTGTTCAGTCGTGCAGTGATCATTGCAGGAATACTGCATCAACGGCATCTTCCTTGTTACGACCGATCGGGTTATCAAACACAGGATATCTTGCTGGGCTTCTTCACGATATGGGGAAGTTCAGCGAGGAGTTTTTCTCATACATTAGTGCTGTTACGAGCGGAGAAGAATACCGTGGTAAGAAGGTTGTTCATACTTTCACCGGTGTCTCTTATATTCTCAACCGATATCATAATGATGATAGCGGGGCCTTTGAAAAGATATCAGCTGAGGTAATAGCTCTGGCTATAGGCTCGCATCACGGTCTGTTTGATATCTATAAGGAAGCTGAAGATTTCAATGCTTTTATCTACAGAATGAACAAGCAGCCTGAGTATGATGAAAGAGCTGTCAGGAATTTCCTGATCGAGTGCACTTCTGAAGAAGAGATAGATGAAATATTCCAAAAGAGTAAAGATGAAATCACTGCATTCTACAAATATATCGCTGAGGATTTGAAAAAGGAAGATAAATATCTGCGTAATACAAAAGTCTTCTATTATCTCTCAATGCTGGCGAGACTTGTTCTTTCTGCCGTTGTGGAAGGCGATAGACGGGATACTGCAGCATTCATGATGGGTGAAGATTACCGCATGAACTGTGACATTGACTGGTCAGAGGAATTGAGACGTTTCAATTCATTGAGATCCTCTTTACCTTCGAAAACAGCTGTTCAGAAGGCGAGAATGAAATTTTCTGATGCCTGCTTTGATTTTGCAGGAGAGGAAGGAGACATTTACAGACTGGATCTTCCGACAGGGGGAGGAAAGACTCTTTCAAGTCTCAGATATGCATTAAATCATGCATCAATGTATAATAAGAAGAGGATATTTTATGTTGCTCCTCTTTTAACGATCCTTGAACAGAATGCTCAGGTAATCATGAATGCAGTCGGAACAGATAATGTTCTTCTTCACTATTCCAATGTTGCTGATGAAGGCCATTCTGATGATGAACTGGATAACAGGGAACTCCTCCAGGATTCATGGGAAAGCAAGATCGTCATTACGACCCTTGTTCAGATGCTGCAGACTATGTTCAGCGGCAAAATGTCATCAGTACGAAGATTCAACGCATTGGCAGACAGCATCATAATTTTTGATGAGATCCAGTCATTGCCGATCAAGGTTTATTCAATGTTCAATCTTGCTGTCAATTTCCTTTCAAGATATTGCAGAACAACAGTAATCCTGTGTTCAGCAACTCTTCCGAGTTTTGAAAAGACGATTTACAGTATGGCTATTTCTGACAAACCTATGATCAGTGCTTCACTTCTTGATGAAACGAAGGCAGTTTTCAAACGTACGGAAATAAAGAAGTGGAATAATGAAATCACTCTTGAAGAAGTGCCTGACATCGTATTGCGGCAGAGTGTTGATTCTGACAGTGTGCTTGTTGTCTGTAATACCAAGAAAGAGGCCTC
>CAZKIT010000266.1:0-2039 GCA_964552905.1 uncultured Spirochaetaceae bacterium | reverse complement strand
ATTATTTCCTTACATCTCTCCGAATAGATGACATGCACACTGCGGTCAAACTGAAGCAGACTGTCGTCCATAGACACCTCCGGCGGTATGTACATTTAACACTTTACGGGGATGATGCTCAAGAGTTAGTCTCGACTATCCCTGGACGCAAGCTCCATGGCCGCCTTCATCTGAGCTTCAAAGCGTGCGGCACTGACGAGTGCAATCCCGTTCTCATCCGAAAGAACGATAAGCCTCGTGCCGCCCTCGAAACCGAGTTTCTCCCTCGCTTCCTTCGGGATCACCACCTGGCCCCGCTCGGAGAGGATTACGCTGCCCCAGATATTCTTCCCCTGAGGGGCTGGAGGAAGAGTGCCGATGCCGTCGACGCTTTCACCTCTGATGAGACTGTCGATGCTGACCCCATAGACCGAGGCAAGGAGTGCACATTTCTCTATATCGGGGACAGAGGAGCCTGACTCCCACTTCGCATACGCCTGACGTGATATCCCGATCATTTCGGCAGTCTTCTCCTGTGACCATCCCCTCATATTCCTCAGCATCACGATATTGTCCCTGAACATATCTCCTCCTAAAGATCCAGTCTCTCGAATCTTCTCACACTCATTCTGTATGACAGAAGAGTCATGAGAGTATAAAGAACACATCCCGCCAGGAAGAGGATAATCTGTTCCATTCCCCATCCGTCAATCCATTCCAGATGAGGAATATGATGAAGTGTCTCCCCTAGGGCAACAGCCAGGAATGAGGAGAAAGCATACATGAGAAACGGAATCCCCAGGTTATAAGCCGTACGGAAGAAGGAGGCAACAAAGACTGAGTTGAAGAGAGCAAAGATGAAAAGAGCAAGCGACAGGGCAAAGCCGTTGGCATTCATCAGCGGATTCGAAAGAAAGACTTCATTCTCTCTTAACACGGTTCCCCTGAGAAGGGTACAGAGAGTCATAATCAGGAACGAGCAGAGTTCGATCAAGCACACGAAGAGGTACTTCCCCTTCACAGCATCCCTCTTCGGAACGGGAAGCAGCACGGTGAAGAGGATATCTCCGTTCTCCCTCGTCTTCTGGAAGCTCTGGAAGATACCGAGCGAGACGAAGAAGGGAGCACAGAGTACGGGGTATCCGGGAAGAAGGAACACGAAGGAGAAGATGATGAAGATGAAAGAGAGGGGATGAGAGGCAAGTCTCACTTCCTTCATTAAGAGCCTATTCATGATTTTCCTCCCTCTCGAGGCGGAGAAATGTGTTTTCAAGACTCTCGCCGAGAAGAGAGAACCGCGACACGAAGTTCTCCTTCGTATCCGCCGCTATTATTCTCCCTTTCGATATGTACACGATGTCGTCGGCACACTTCTCGATATCAGAAATGATGTGTGTGGAGAAGAATACAGCCTTACCTTCATCCCTGAGCCCTCTGAAAAGGGAGAGAAGCTCATCACGCGAAAAAGGATCGAGGGAAGAAGTGGGTTCGTCAAGTATGAGCACATCTGCGCTGTGGGACAGAGCAAAGAGAAGGTTGCACTTCACCTTCATTCCTTCGGAGAGCTCGGACACCTTCTTCTCTTCATCGAGGACGAAAAGAGAGAGATATTTCCTGTAATCGGCATCACTCCACTCTCTGTAGAATGCCTTGATGACTGATGCTGTCTCACGTATCCTCTTTCCGGAATACCAGGAATTCGTTCCCGTCGAATAGGCGGTGTGTATCTTGAAATCTTCCTCGCATTCAGAGACCGGCCTTCCTCTGTAAAGAACCTCTCCGGAGTCGGGATGAACAAGATTAAGCATCGCTTTGATTGTCGTTGACTTTCCCGCGCCGTTACGGCCGATGAAGCCGGTTATCCTGCTTTCCGAGAGAGAAAACGAGACATCAGAGAGCCTGAATGCGGGATAGCTCTTTCCAAGTCCTTTCACTTCCACAATACCCATACCTGATTTCCTTTTTCATATTTGTACGGATAAGTGTATCTCCCGGTTACGTGAGCCTCAAACAACCGTTCTTGTCATATTTCCCCAGATAATGTCAACTCAGGTTGCATC
>CAZKIT010000265.1:0-2052 GCA_964552905.1 uncultured Spirochaetaceae bacterium | reverse complement strand
ACATACCAGTCGGCCTGGGCCCTGCACTCCGCAGCATGGTAGAGGTTGTCATAGTCCTCACTGGGTCTGAGGCTCTCGAAGCCCTCCTTTATGGCCTTCTCCGTCTGGGAAGATATCCAGAGTCTCTCGCACTTTCCCCCGTAGCCCGCCATCTTGAGTATCCACCTCGCGACAAGTTCGCCCTCTCTCCCGGCATCGGTTGCGATGACGACGGAGGAGATATCACTTCTTGAGAGGAGCTTCTCGATGACGCCGTACTGGTCCTTCGTCTCATCGATGACCTCCTCGTCCAGGGTCTCCGGAAGCATCGGGAGGTCCCTGAGGCTCCAGCGCCTGTAGCTTTCGCTGTAGTGCTGGGGCTCGGCAAGCTCCACAAGGTGTCCCAGTGCCCAGGTCACGACCCAGTCATTTCCTTCACTATATCCTGTGCACTTTACGGTGCATCCCAGATTCTTCGCTATTTCCCTGCCGACTGACGGCTTCTCTGCTATTACGAGTTTTTTCATACAAGGGGCATTCTACACAAAGAGGAGTCAAAAGAAAAGGCGAAAGACGTTGACCCGAGGCCTCTCTGGGCTTATACTCTCTATATTCTTTTTTAAGGAGAAGACTATGGCTTACAAGATTACTGATTCATGTGTCGCTTGCGGAACATGCGCTGGCGAATGCCCGGTTTCCGCTATTTCTGAAGGCGATCCGACTTACACAATCGATGAGAGTGCATGCCTCAGCTGCGGCACTTGTGCATCTGTCTGTCCGCAGGGCGCAATCGTCGAGGACTGAGTTTTTCTAAACTTGATCAATACTGCCCGGTTCCGGGCAGTATTTTTGTCCCCCGATGTGCTATAATGCTCTCGTATGGCATACGACGAACTGACCCAGATACTTACTGTCACCGAATGCAACTCGCTCATAAAGAGCGCTCTCGACGAGATGTTCCCCCAGATTACCGTCAGGGGGGAAATCGGAGGAAAGGCCTTCGCGCCCAACCGCTCGGGTCACTACTACTTCACCCTCAATGACGCGGAATCATCAATTCCCTGTGCCGTATTCCGCTCCAACACGAGAGGGCTCGAGAAGTTCAGAGTCGGAGACCTCGTCGTCGCATCGGGTCATGTCTCGATATATGAGAAGACGGGAAACCTCACTCTTGTCATAACGAAGATGGTCAGGGAGGGAGACGGAGAGCTGCAGGCCCTCATAGAGAAGAGAAAGCTCTACTACCAGAACCTGGGATGGTTCGACCCGCAGTTAAAGCCTCAGATTCCGAAGACGATAAAGAAGGTCGGCGTCGTCACGAGCGCCACGGGCGCCGTCATCCACGACATACTCGACGTCACGAAGCGCTGTGCCCCTTCCCTCGACATAATCCTCTTTCCGTGCGCCGTACAGGGTAAGGGCGCAGAGGAGACGATAGCCTCGAGAATCAGGCAGGCGAACAACTTCTCGGCATGCGATGTTCTCATCGTAGCGCGCGGCGGAGGAAGCAAGGAAGACCTCATGCCCTACAACGAGGACGCAGTCATCGTTGCAATACACGAATCGAAGATTCCCGTGATCTCTGCCGTGGGACACGAGAGCGACTGGTCGATTTCCGACTACGTGGCAACTCTCCGTGCCGGCACTCCCTCGATTGCCGCAGAACTTGTAACGGCGGAAATACTCGAAAAACGCAAGTCGTTCGCTTCAATCAAAGACACGATGAACCTCGTGATGGAGAACAGAGTCGCGAAGGCGAAGAGTCTCATTCCTGACAGAAGAGTGATGGAATCACTGATGAGGACAAAGCTCGAGAGAGAAAGGAGCCTCATCCCGTCCTCTTCCCAGATGCAGATGATTCTCACATCCCGTTTCCAGAATGCAGAGATGCGCGTCTCCTTCGGCGAAGATGCGCTGAGAGGCGCAATGGAAGCAAAGATAAACGATGACAGGAAGAAGCTCGAGCTTCTATCCTCGTCTCTCTCCCTCACACTTCCCCATATCGTGGAGAACGGAAAGAGGGTTGTCAGCGACTACAGGAAGACGGCATCCCTTCTTCTGAAATCATCTGTC
>CAZKIT010000264.1:0-2052 GCA_964552905.1 uncultured Spirochaetaceae bacterium | reverse complement strand
GCGCAGAGAAGTTCCTCTTCTGGGCTATCGAATACACACACAAGAGCCACGAGGATGAACTCCCGACCGGTAAGGCAGGACTCAACGTCGTCTGGACGGATGACATGACTTTCTACAGAACAAGGAAGGTCAGAATCCTCAACGGTACACACACCATGACAGTCCTCGCTGCTTATCTTACAGGCAAGAACACAATCGAGGAATGCATGAACGACTCTCTTGTCTCATCCTTCATGAATCAGGGACTCTTCAAGGAAATCATCCCGTCAATGGACGGTGACAAGGCTCTCCTCGAAGGCTACGCTTCCGATGTTCTCAACCGTTTCCGCAATCCGTGTGTCGTTCACATGCTGATGTCCATCAGCCTCAACAGCACATCGAAGTTCAAGACAAGAGACCTTCCGTCACTTCTCGGCTACATCGAGAAGTTCGGAAAGCTTCCTAAGACTCTTGTGTTCTCACTTGCTGCTCTCATCGCATTCTACGAGGGAAAGAAGAACGAGAACGGTTACTTCGGAACAAGAGACGGCGTAGAGTACCAGATCAAGGATACCGATGCCGTTGACTTCTTCGCTGACCTTTATTCAAAGGATTACTGCTGCGTAGACAAGAAGGCAGCTGAGGTTACATCTGCAGTTCTCAGAAAGAGCGATTGGTGGGGACAGGACCTTACCCAGGTTGAAGGTCTCGAAGCACTTGTCAGAGAAGATCTCAAGAAGATCTGGACAGTCGGCATGACAGAAGCCATGAAGACTATTGTGGAGTAAAGAGTGGTCAAGTTATATAAAATCAACCCGAAGGACAACGTCGCCGTCGCGCTCGAACCGCTGACGGCCGGCGAGGTCGATATCGTGGAGGAGAGCCCGATTACCATCCTTTCCGATGTCATGGCAGGCCATAAGGTCGCACTCAGGGACATCAACGAAGGTGAAAGCGTCATCAAGTACGGTTACCCGATCGGAAGAGCACAGAGAGACATCAAGAAGGGTGAGTGGGTTCACACTTTCAACATCAAGACACAGCTGAGCGAAGAAGCCGAATACCACTATGACGAGGAAACTGCAAAGAAGTCCTTCGAGGATTTCAAGTCAACGGTATCGAAGCGCCTCAGTGACGGCTGCCCCTGCATCAAGGCATACGAGAGAAAGGACGGCAGAATCGGTATCCGTAACGCTCTCTGGATTGTTCCGACAGTCGGCTGCGTCAACCAGATAAGTAAGACTCTCGAAGCATGGGGTAACGAGAATCTCGGCATCGAGGACGGTGTTCATGCCTGGACTCATCCCTTCGGCTGCTCACAGCTCGGGGAAGACCACGAGAATACACGCAAGATTCTCTCGGGCCTTGTTCATCATCCGAATGCAGGCGGTGTCCTTGTAATCGGTCTCGGATGCGAGAACAACACCATGGATTCATTCAGGGAACTTCTCGGTGAAGTCGATGAGACGAGAGTGAAGTTCATGATCTGCCAGAACGAGAAGGATGAACTCGAAAGCGGAAAGAAGCTCCTCAAGGAGATTGCCGGAGAGATGAAGAATGATGTCAGAACAGTCGTTTCGGCATCACGTCTTGTCGTCGGCATGAAGTGCGGCGGCTCCGACGGCCTGAGTGGCATCACGGCAAATCCGCTTGTCGGAAGACTTACGGATGCACTCGTATCAATCGGGGGAACCGCAATTCTTACAGAGGTTCCGGAGATGTTCGGTGCAGAGCAGGTTCTCATGGACAGGGCTGAAAGCAGAGAGGTCTACAACGAGGTCGTTGAAATGATCAACGCATTCAAGCACTACTTTGTCTCTCACGGACAGGTCGTCTACGAGAATCCGAGCCCCGGTAACAAGGCCGGCGGCATCACAACACTCGAGGACAAGTCTCTCGGATGTGTCCAGAAGGGCGGTTCGGCTCCTGTATCTGGTGTTCTCAAGTACGGTGAGAGAGTATGCAGGAAGGGCCTCAACCTTCTTTCAGGACCCGGCAACGACATCGTATCGACAACTGTGCAGACAGCAAGCGGTGCTCACATGATTCTCTTCACGACAGGACGCGGCACTC
>CAZKIT010000263.1:0-2057 GCA_964552905.1 uncultured Spirochaetaceae bacterium | reverse complement strand
GCATGCGGAACTCGAACTTGTTGCCGGTGAAGGCGAAGGGGCTTGTACGGTTGCGGTCCGTGGTGTCACGGAGAAACTTCGGAAGCACTGCAGCCCCGAGTTTCATGGTTTTCTTCTTCGTTCCCGAGTAGAGGCTTCCGTTCTCAATTGACTCGATGATTCCCTCGAGTTCATCCCCGAGGAATATCGAGACAATTGCGGGAGGTGCCTCGTTGGCACCGAGCCGGTGGTCGTTGGATGCACTTGCAACGCTTATTCTCAGAAGATCCTGGTACTCGTCGACAGCCTTTATGACGGCCGTGAGGAAAAGCAGGAACTGGGCATTCTCGTATGGAGTTTCGCCGGGGGAGAGGAGGTTGACGCCGCCGTCTGTTCCGAGTGACCAGTTGTTGTGCTTTCCCGATCCGTTGACTCCACTGAAGGGCTTCTCATGCAGGAGACATACAAGTGAGTGTCTGTCAGCAACCTTCTGCATGAGCTCCATCGTCAGCTGGTTGTGGTCTGCCGCGATGTTCGTCGTCGTGTAGATGGGCGCCATCTCATGCTGTGACGGTGCAACTTCGTTGTGTTCAGTCTTTGCAAGGATCCCGTGTTTCCACAGTTCTTCGTTGAGGTCTTCCATGAACCTGCTGACTCTCGGCTTTATCGAGCCGAAATAGTGGTCGTCCATCTCCTGTCCCTTCGGTGACGGGGCGCCGAAGAGCGTACGTCCCGTATAAACAAGGTCCTTTCTTTTGAGATAAAGATTCTTGTCGATTAAAAAGTATTCCTGTTCGGGACCCACACTTGTCTTGACGCTCTTTGCGTCCGTGTTGCCGAAGAGCCTCAGAATTCTCAATGATGCCTTGTTTATTGCTTCCATGCTCCTCAATAGCGGTGTCTTCTTGTCGAGAGCTTCACCCTTATAGGAGCAGAAGACAGTGGGAATACACAGAGTCTTGTCTTTTATGAAGGCATACGATGTCGGGTCCCATGCCGTATAGCCCCTGGCCTCGAATGTGGCCCTGAGTCCTCCCGATGGGAACGAGGAGGCATCCGGTTCTCCTTTGATGAGTTCTCTGCCCGAGAACTCCATCATCACCCTGCCGTCGGGGGAGGGTGTGATGAACGAGTCGTGCTTTTCTGCCGTGAAACCCGTGAGAGGCTGGAACCAGTGTGTGAAATGGGTTGCGCCGTTATTGACAGCCCAGTTCTTCATAGCCTCCGCCACGCTGTTGGCGCAGTCTTCATCAAGCTCCTTTCCTTCGTCCATGGTCGCCTTCAGCGAAGAATAGACCTTTGCGGGGAGCACAGCCTTCATTGTCCTGTCATCAAAGACAAGTGAACCGAAAATAAGAGGGACGCTGTCCATTTTTCTTTCCTCCGAATACAAAAAAAATGGGCAATGGTTTCCTGGGTTTACCAAGACGCCATTGCCTTAATGCGGAAAAGATAAGTTTTTCGCATGCGGATTGTCAATAAGTAAAAGGAGAAAATTATGCGGAAAAGGGGAAGAATTCAGGCTTTCATGACTGTAATTACCGGCAGTGAATTGAATTAATATTTACAATGACTATTTCTACAAACAGTTACGCTTTCTGTAGACCGATACACCTCTTTTGAGGAAAATGTAAAAGAGAGGTGAGTATATGGAATACACGAGAGACGAGATTATCCAGTACATAAGTGAGGAGGACGTCAAGTTCGTCCTGCTCTCGTTCATCGACATAAGGGGGAGAATGAGAACGACGACGATAATGCCGTCTGAGATGGAGAGGGCATTCGAGTACGGTATCTCGATAGACGGCTCGGCTATTGACGGCTTCTCGACTGACGGCGTGCACTCCGACCTCTTCCTCCATCCGGACATATCTACATTCACGCTTCTCCCGTGGCGCCCGGATCAGGGTAAGGCAGTGAAGTTCTTCTCATATGTGACATATCCCGACGGAAGGGAAGTCGCGACTGACTCGAGGGCAATTCTCCGCTCTGCAGTGAAGAAGGCGCAGGACAAGGGGCTTTCCTTCTACTTCGGAACGGAGTACGAGTTCTATCTCTTCCCGATGAACGAGGACGGC
>CAZKIT010000262.1:0-2067 GCA_964552905.1 uncultured Spirochaetaceae bacterium | reverse complement strand
TATATCGGCCTGAAATACTGAGGATAGACCATGAAATATACGCTCTCCCCACCGAATTTCTTAATAATCATGTTGATGATTCCGGTACTCGGTGACGTAAAATTCACGACGATGCCGCATACAACGACAGTCGAAATGAAATGAGGAAGGAACGAGACCGTCTGTACACTTTTGGCAATAACCTTGCTCTTCATCTCAGTCACCAGAATTGCGAGAATAATCGGAACAGGAAAACATATGCACATCTGCCATAAGGCTATAAGAAGCGTATTCTTAATGGTCCTGAGAAAATCTGGACTCGTCATATATATTCTGAAGTTCTCCAAGCCTACAAACTCGCTGCCCTTGAATCCTCTGAATATGTTGTAGTCATAGAATGCCATGCGCAGACCGACCATCGGCTTATAACAGAACATCAGATACCAGACAACACCCGGAATGAGAAAGATATAAAGACGCCAGCACTTCCTCACACGTTTCAGAAGAGGTGTTTTTCGTCTGTCAAGTAAAGCATTCTTCCCTTTCATGTTTGTCAGTCTAAGTGGGAATTTCAGATACCAAAATCCTTTTTTTTTCCAAAATATCTCCAAAAATCCCCTAAATAACTCAGAAAATTCCCATTTTGTCGTCATGAATCGGGTTGTCTATCCATTCTTTTCGTATAAACTGGAATATGTGAAAAAGGGATTGTATTACCGCAGACTGTTCAAAACGTTTCTTCTTATCTCAGTCGTTCTGACTGTGGTACTTCTCTCTCTCGCCGTCATATCGATTGTAAGAATACAGGAAAGCAACGAACACCTTCTCAGAACAGCACTGGACAGCCAGATTACTCTTCTAAAAGGAACACTTAGTGAAGTCACATCCTCAATCAACAGACTTTCTTCAAGTGACTATGTAAGGACTTGGGCTGCAAGTACTGTCGGAGAACCGTCCTATTATTACAACGCACTCAAGAGCTATCAGGCAGTAGGAGACGAAAGTACCTACCACGACTATCTCGATTTCCAGCTTTCTCTCACGACACCGGACGAAATGTCATTCGTTATCACCCCCGCCGGAACAACGGCCAAGGAAAGAATATCATTTCCATCTTCAGATTATCTCTCAGCCGGAATTTATCCCTCCTTCAGCGAGAAACAGCTCTCTTTCGTTACGGAGCGGAGATTATCGAAGACGACAGCCCTCTTCCTCGTACAGATTGATCTTCCGGATGAACTTGTCGACAACGAAAGCCTATTCTTTGCCATCATCGACAGGAATGGCACCCTCTGCTCAACGGATAATATCACGAATGAGATTCCGCAGGAGAATCTGTACATGGAGGAATTCTCGAAACATACACTCAGAGGATTCAGCGAAGCTTTCCCTGACCTTGGATTTTCAATCGTATACGGATACAAAATACCGAAGTTCACAGGCGTGGAGGTTCTGATCCTGCTTGCCCTCTTTGCTTTGATTCTTGCTTCTTTCTTCGCAATGAAAACAATCACATCAAAACTCTATGAACCTGTCGACGATGTTCTGAAAAAAGTTCCGAAAAGTTCCGGAGACGATGAATTTGAGGCGATTGTCAGCACATGCAGGCGTATCGAAATACTGTCGCTTGAGCTCGACAAGGCCCATGAGGAACAGATGATGCTCTCCGAGCAGCAGAAGTACAGAGCTCTGATAAGAGGAGTTCCCTGCCAGAAGGACAGAAACGACGACTCTGCATTCTTCTCGCTTGCACTCATTGCATTTGAGGAGGATGAAGCGAGAAAGGACATTCTCTTTGCCCAGCTTGACACACTATCCAAGGAAGTCAGCCACATGCATTTTATAAGAACGGGCAGTGAAACCGCCGTGATGATATCCAAGCAAGACAACAAAGAGGAAGCAGAGAACACAATAGCGAGAATCATAAAAGCCTTCATAAGAATGAACGGAAATACCATTAACTTCGTCACAGCGGTTCCCGACACAATCCAGGGCTCGGACAGAATAGGAGCCGGGTACAGAAGAGCAGTCGAACTTCTGTCAAACAGATACAGGCTGAGAGGAAAGACAATCATAAGAGAAGAGGAT
>CAZKIT010000261.1:0-2067 GCA_964552905.1 uncultured Spirochaetaceae bacterium | reverse complement strand
GTCATCAGACCATATATCAGCGCCATTGTAGACTATGATGACGAGCATCTTGACATAAAACAGGGGGTGGAACTCCCCTCCCCTTCCCTTGTAACATGTAAGCCATGTCAGACTGGGAAGATCTTTTCACCAACACAATACTCGTACGCGGAAAGGCAATATGCAGAAGCCTAAGCACAGCAGAACTCACATCAGAGAAAGACAGCGACGGAAACACATCATATTCTGCCTCTGTTCCGGAAACGTCCGGCAGATACTATGCATCTGTAACACTCACAAAGAACAGAGACATCGGGGACGTCAGCTGTACATGTCAGTATTACAGGAAATCCACATACTGCAAGCACATTGCAGCCCTCCTCTACAAAGTTGAAGGAAGCGGCAGTGATGATAAGAAAGAAGAGCCGAAGAAGAAGGAAAAGAAAAAGGCACCGGCAGAGACGAAGGAGTACGAAGCTGTTCCGTTCAATGATGACGGAAAACCGCATTTTCTATCCTTCGGCGACAGTCTGAAGAAGTACATGCCTACAAAAGAGGCGATGAAACGCGCAAGGAAGTTCCTCAATAACGAAGATATCCGCAACATCACCGTAAACGAAAGCAGCGGAAGCGAAAGATACATAATATACACAGCCTATGTGTATGACGACAGAAAACAGTCAAGAAAGGTCACCATAGAGCTCGGGAGAGATGGAATAAGGAAAATCTCCTGCGAAGAAAACTATTACTACTGGAGCGGTTCATCAAGAAAACCGGAGGAAGTCTGCCGGAAAACGGATACGGATAAGGACGGAGTCTGTGAGCTATGCGCCCACAAGGCAGCAGTTCTCATGGCGCTTGTAAACTTCGTCGAGAAAAACAGGGATTATCTGGACTACACGGACAGCATGGCCGAGAGCCTCATAAAAGAATTCAGAAAGGAGACCAAGAAGGTCACCCAAAAGAGCACAGGAAAGAAATATCCTGTAGATATCGAGCTGTCAATCGTCCCCGACATTGAGAGAAAGAGCATCAAGGCCGAACTGAGAGCCTCTGCCGACGACGGGAAATACTACAAGATAAAGGATACCGTGAAGCTTGCGTCTGCCGCACGTGAAAAGGATACGCTCGCGCTAAGCACACTCTGCACTGTGGACTTCAGAGATGCGGAACTTACTCCGAGAGCCGAAGCCGCTCTCAAGCTCGTTGACCTTGCTGAAAGTGACTATAACAGGAGCTTGAACAACTACTACACAAAGTATTCCTGGAAAAAGAGCGAAATCCAGATATCACGGTTTCTCGACGAATTCTTCAACATAATGCAGGGCTCCACGGTCATCCATAATGAAAAACCGGTAACCCGCTTCAGAGAATCTGAGCCTTCGCTGAACATGCATATCGAACCGATTGAAGAGAAAAACGTAATAATGGGTATCACCGTGACGGGAAAGATCAGCGGGCGCTACAGCGGACGGGAATACATCTACTGGTTCGAAGGAGAAGAATTCAGGAGGACGGAGAAGAACAGTCTGGGATCCGCGGCATCTCTTATCGGGGTTGCGGATGAAAACGGAAAGTTCTCGTTCACCGTCGGAAGAAAATATCTCGACAACTTCTATCAGAGAGTTCTCCCTGACCTCAGAAAATACGGCCGCATCGAAGACAATGCCCTCGACAGAATGGAAGGCATGCTGAAGGAAGCTCCGAAGACCATTATCTTCGTCGAAACCACCGGAGACTACATCACATGCAGTGCTCTGATGAAGTATGAAGGCCAGACACTGGAAGTCCACCCCGGCAGCTACTACACTCTCAACAGGGGAACATATCAGAGCTATCTGAACGATATTTCAGAGGCCCTTGATGACTTCTTCCGCGGTGAAGCATACTCACGAAGCGAATGGATAGCCGCATGTACAGACAGCGAGAAATACGATTTTCTACAGAACAGGCTTCACCTGCTCTCGGAATTCGGGGAAGTGAGGGTCTCGGACAGCGTGCAGCGCCTCAATGTGAGGAGAATGCCTCCTCTCTCCTCCTTCCTCGACATCAACGAGGACGACAGCATCCTCAACTTCAATCTGGAAC
>CAZKIT010000260.1:0-2127 GCA_964552905.1 uncultured Spirochaetaceae bacterium | reverse complement strand
CTGATATTTTAGACAGAATATTCTTTTTCTGTCCATACGTTTATCAGATTTTTTCGATATTCGCGTGTCCCGCGACGTATCTTGAGGTGCGTCCGGAGTCGTATGTGACGGTGAGAATGGTCTTGTCGGGATTGACGGTTATGTCGGTTATCGTTCCTTCTCCCTTGTCTGTGGCCTTCACTCTGTCGCCCTTTTTGAACTCCAGCTGCTTCTCGTCGGTCTTTATCTTCGGCTCAGATTTCCTCGGTGCGGAGAAATCATACCCTCTGGCCCAGGACGGCGTATTGGTGTACGTCGAAACCGGCTTCGGGGAATATGAATTCGAAGAGTAGAAACCGCCCCAGCTCATCGGAGTGTCACCATCGAGAAGAGATGATGGAATGTCACGGAAGAAAGAGGACGGGGTGGTGTTTTCGGCATGTCCCCACATCATGCGGTTTCTCGCATACGAGAGATAGAGTTTCTTTCTCGCTCTCGTCATCGCGACGTAGAGAATCCTTCTCTCCTCCTCTCTTGCCTTCTCGTCATCTCCGCTTCTTCCGGGAATGAGCTTCTCCTCGAGTCCCACGCAGAATACATTGTCATACTCCAGACCTTTCGTGTTATGCATCGTTATGAGCGTGACGCCTTCCCTGTCGCGGGGGTCGTCGGAGCCGAGAACGGTGGTGTCGAGGGTAAGACGTTCGAGAAACTGCATAAGGGCATCGATTCCCGAATTCGGAGCCTTCACCCCGTCTTTCTCTTCAGTGTCATCGATGATGGCGTCGTCCTCTCTCTCCGTTCCTTCGAGCGTGGAGACAAGCTGGGAGAGGTTATCCATCTTGGTCTGTCTCACCACCTTATCCGGTTCGCTTTCGTAGTATGAGAGAAGCTCCGTCTCGGCAAGGGCCTTCGTCATGATGGACCCAAGTCCCTCATCGGTTTTGAGCCTCTCTTCGGCATTCTTCCATGCACGGAGGAAGACTCTCGGACCGTCACCGGAGGGACCGGGATTCTTCTCCGAGTAAAGAGAGAGGGAATCGAAGATGTCATCACTGAATGAAAGAATGCCCTCCAGCTTCCTGTCGCCGATCTTCCTTGCCGGCTTGTTGATTATTCTCTTGAATGATACCTGGTCACGGTGATTGAGAAGAAGTCTCAAAAATGCAAGCGAGTCCTTGATTTCCTCTCTTTCGTAGAACTTGAGGGCTCCGACCACCTTGTAGGGAATCTTCACCTTCGTGAGTTCGGTTTCGAACGGCAGGGACTGCGCGTTCGTGCGGTAGAGTACCGCAGTATTGCTGTAATCCCTCAGCGAGCGGATTATGTCGACGACTCTCTTCGCCTCCATGCTCCCCGTCTGGGAAATGAGCACGACAGGCTTGGGTCCCTTCTTGCCGTCTGCGGAGACGATGTTCTTGTCATGTCTCTTCGTGTTGTGTTTTATGAGTGCCGATGCAGGAGCGAGAATCTCGTCGGTCGAACGGTAGTTCTTCTCGAGCTTTATCTCCCTCACCCCCTTGAAATCACTTGCGAACGAGAGGATGTTCCTGATTTCGGCCCCACGGAAAGAATAAATCGACTGGTCGTCGTCCCCCACTGCGATAAGCTGGCTCGTGGGAGAGACGAAACGCTTGAGAAACTCGAACTGCTCGCCGTTCGAGTCCTGGTACTCGTCGACGAGTACGAGGCGGAAGCGCTCGTGGCAGTAACGCCGTGCATTCTCGTCGGTGTCCAGCAGTTCTACGGCCTTTCCGATGAGATCGGCAAAATCGACGTTCCCGCTCGCTCTCAGCGCATTGTTGTATGCCTTGTATATGACGCGGAACTCGGGGTCCTTCGTATAGTCCCCGACTCTCCTGTCGTCAGGAGATATTCCCAGGTCCTTCAGCTTCGATATCGTACGGCTTATCTCCCTGAGAATCTTACGGTCCCTGTTCGATACTCCCAGAAGCACCTGGAAGGCATCATCGTCATCGTATATAGTGAAGTTTGGACTGAGCCCCACGCTCTCTCCGAAGCGCCTCAGGAGAGAAGCGCAGAGCGAATGGAACGTTCTCACGACCATGCGGGAGGTATCGGTATCGGGAAGAAGCTTCTCGATTCTGTCCTTCATCTCCTTTGCGGCCCTGTTCGTGAACGTCACGG
>CAZKIT010000259.1:0-2131 GCA_964552905.1 uncultured Spirochaetaceae bacterium | reverse complement strand
CATATAGTACCATTCATACATAGCCCTAAGGAGGGGCTGCCTATGAAAGGATACTATACGGATTTAGCTGAAAAGCTAAGCACAACCAACCTCATCGGATATGATAACCGGGAATACACTTCGGTCATCACATCAACAGTGAAGTGTCTTGCCGCATACCTGGACGAGAACAGACTATGCCTGTCGGAGGCAACTGTCTCATCGTTTTTCAAGGACTGGGCAAGACCTCCGGCTGTGTCCCAGACACAGTTTGCTACGTCTTTGATTCATCGGATAGTGGCAGCTCTCGAGCCGGATTTGGAAGTGAAGAGATTGTTTGCGGATGGGCAAAATCCCGCATACAACAACCTTCCAGTCTGGGGACAGACACTGATAGACGAGTTCTGTGTGCATCTGCTTCACGAAGGATTGTACAGCTCCTTCCGGAAGAAAGGTGCGGTTGATTTCCTCATTTTCTCGATAGAACACGGCTTTGGCAGCACATGCATCGTCGACAGCAGAATGACCTCGAGCTTTTTCTGCCTTACCGGTAAATACCGCTACGGTGTTCTGCATTTCATCGAGTTTCTCACCTCACTCGGTCTGGCTACATTCTTTTCCAGTAAAGCTTACAGCACACATCTTTCAAGAAGAGCAGAACTGTACAGCAAGATACCAGTAGAACGCTGTGCAGATGAAATCTCCGTAGAAGAATACATCGCTGCATCCGAAAGGCATGACAAGGTTCTTGTCGAGAGAGGCTATTCGATAAGCGCACTGGAAGACATAAGATCCACAATTGCGAACTTCGGTATATTCCTAGAAGTGCATGGAATAGGATTCTCACTTAATGCTGTCATCCGTTTTCTTGACATACAGGAGAAAACTCTCGGCTTTGACATCAACAGCGGTAAGAGGAATGTGCTGATGGTTCTTAATGACATTCTTCACGGGAAGTCATACGAAGAGATTCCCACCAAATACGGAATGGAGAAAGCATCTTTCCCGTCGTGGAGTATTCCTGCAGTTGAAGCATACAGGGAAATGCGGAAGAAGAACCGCTTGACGGCCGCAACGCTCTATCTTGATAGTACAGCCCTCCTAAAGTTCTGTAATTATATTGACTCACTGAAGATAACTTCATTCAGTGAAGTTAATCGGCAGAACATTAAGGACTTCAACAGGCAGGATAACTGTCATTCTACGGTCCGTGGTAAGGCCGCTTACAACTACAGGATAAAAGGCTTCTTGAAGTTTCTGGCTGAGGAAGGCTGGACGACGTCTAATCTTTCTCTGTGTTTGCCTTCAATTCCTGCTGCAAGTGTTAGGCCTCCGGTCATTCTCACAGAAGAAGAGGAAAACAAGATACGGGAATACACAGAGGAATCTGCATCTCTCAGAAACAAGGCGATTCTCAAGATAGGAATGCAGACCGGCCTCCGTGCTGTGGATATTGTGAATCTGAAGTTCAGTTCCATAGACTGGAACAGACGGGTTTTCAAGGTACTTCAGCAGAAGACAAGGATAGAGAGCATCATTCCCTTCTCGAACGGTGTCGGGAATGCACTCTACGAATACATCACAAAAGAGCGTCCGCAGGCGAACAGTGATTTCATCTTTCTTGATAGTCGTGCTCCTTACAGGCCATGCGGGCGCAATGTTGTCGCTCACGTATTAGGAGATGTATTCGATAAGGATTCGCGCGGTTCGCACATAATGCGGAAGACATTTGCTTCGAAGCTGACACAGACAGAACCCTTTACTGTAGTAGCTGATGCACTGGGGCATAAGAACACAGGTGCACTTGAACCCTACCTTTCGATAGACGCAAGGCGGTTGAGAGACTGTGCCATCGAGATGGGTGAATGCTTCGCTTACACGGGAGGTGAGTTATGAGTTTCAAGTCTAAGCTTGCTCCCTACATCGAGGAGATGATAGCAGAGAAGCAGTCCCTGGGCTTCTCCTGTAAGAATCTGAAGTCTCAATTACAGAAGTTTGACAACTTCGTAGTCGACAATAATCTGGACACTGGTTTACTTGATGATACCGTTATTGAAGAATGGGAGAAAAGGCTCCCAAAGGAGGCTGACAGTACAAGAAACGGCAGGCTGAAAACCGTCGACAATCTCGCAGAGTACATGCATGAGCTCGG
>CAZKIT010000258.1:0-2138 GCA_964552905.1 uncultured Spirochaetaceae bacterium | reverse complement strand
GGACTGCGATGCAGAGACCTTCAATTCAACGAAGTCAGTACCGAAGCATGATACTGCGGTCAGAAGACAGAAAAGAGAAATGACAATGGAGACGACAGTTCTTCGCATGCATCCATTGTAATGCATGCAGAAGGAATAAGGGGAACTATTATTCCGTCATGGGAGGGCAGATTCTGATTAGCTTCCCCCGTCTCTTCCCTCCATCAGACCTGTCCTGTCATGAAAGGACAGCTGAAATGTCAATTGCAGGGTTCATTCAAGCCTTACATGATACTTCAGCTGGAAGTTCTCGTCGTTGGAGCAGAGATAGACTATGCCCTCGATGAAGCCGACGATCTCAGGAATCCCGGTCCAGGAGAACAGAAGATACAGTACCCCCATTCCGGTCTTTCCAAGGTAGAATTTATGAATACCGAGCCCTCCGAGGAATATTGCAAGGAGACCTGCTGCAAGCTTGCTCTTTACAGGCCATGACGACCTGTAGTCGTTTTCAGGAGCCTTTTCCCTGACATACACAACCTGAGGCTGCGGCTGCTGTGTGTATGCCGTCTGGGCCCTCTTCTCAGAAGGAGTCAGTTTTTCTCCGCAGTACTCGCATTCCGTGGCGTCCGGACTGACCGGAGCGCCGCACTGAGGACATCTGTTTGTTTCCATGATGAATCTCCCCTATTTCCGTCCCACGACAAGCATGGGAACCGAAATCAGAAAATATACTAAAAGAAGTATCAGATTGAATAAAATGTAAAGAAGAACAGGAGCTGAAGCGAGAAGCACGAAGCAGATCACATCAAGAGCCGCTGTGTAGATGACAGTGGTCAGCACAAGAGGAACTGCATACCCGATTTTCATTCTTCCTCCTGCCACGCAGTAGAGAACAAGAGCGAGTATGATGAATCCTATCGCCTGAAATGCGACTGCAGAGGGGCAGTTGACAAAACGCCAGGCCTGTGCAACGCAGAAAAGAGCAAACATGATTATTCCGATGTAGAACGCAAGAATCAGGTATGAAAATATGAATGCTGAAACTCTCTTACTCATCACATCACCTTCTTTCCGCACTGGGGACAGAACTTCGTTCCACTTCTAAGGGCATAGCCGCATGAACAGACCATGGGTGTCTGCTCTTTTCCGCACTCCGGGCAGAAGCGTGAGGAGGCCGGAATCTGCTTTCCGCACGCGGCACACGTCTTGACGCTGTTATCATGTATCGGATTACCGACACTCTCCTTCATTGCACTGCCGATTCCGATGGCGGCTCCGAGTCCTACTCCGCCTGAAGCCAGAACACCTGCAACACCGTTTTCATTCGACGCAGCCTTTTCATATATGTCATAGCTGCGCTTCGTCTGGTATCTGCTGTCGCCCATGATTTCAAAGGCGGCACGGTCCTCGAGGATTCTGTTGATGTTCTCGAAATCCTCATCGGGGAAATTTATCGATTTTATGAAGAAGTTCACCGTCTCAAGACCGTATTTCGTGAATTCACCCTCGATCTCCTTTTTCACCGAAGAAGAAAGAGACTCGAGTTTCGCCGAAAGCTCAAGCACTGAAATCCCGTTCGTGATGACCTGATCGGCAATGGCGGATTTGACCTTCGTCACGAGTATTCCCCTGAAGTACTCGCTTATCTTGTCGAACTTCACAAGATCCGACTGCGGCATTCCACCGATGACCTCACGGAAGAATGTTTCGGCGCTCACCACCCTTACTCCCATCTGACCGAAAGCTCTGACGCGTAGCTTCACATGGTACTTCGGGTCGATAAGCTGAACCGGATCGCTCGTTCCCCAGTTCATGTCAAGTCTGACTGTGGTATTGACGAAGTAAATCTCCGCACTGAAGGGAGTTCTTCTTCCGAATGGAAGCTTGACAAGGGTCTTGAGAACAGGAAGATTATCTGTTGAAAGAGTATAGGTTCCGGGTGAAAAGACATCTGCGACTTTTCCGCCCCTGACAAAGATTGCCGTCTGTCCTTCCTGGACAATCAGCTGTGTTCCCATGACAAGTTCGTCGGAAGGGAACTTGTAGATGACCCAGTCCCTGCTCTTCAGACCGTCGAATCGTACTACATCAAACAGTGCCATTTTCTCTCCTCCCATTCAATTGTTATTCACTGACGAAGAAATCTTACCACAGCG
>CAZKIT010000257.1:0-2148 GCA_964552905.1 uncultured Spirochaetaceae bacterium | reverse complement strand
CAACCTCCCACATCTGATAGCCGTGGTAGTCACAGTAGTTGAGCATCTTCTCCATGTCACCCAGGATCAGTTCTGGGTAGACAGTATCGTCAGCCTCTCCCTTTTCGCCTTCCTTGATTATCTTTCCGCCGCCTACAGAGTAGTAGGTATCTGAAATGTCACCGGAAATGAATGTGAGGGCATTGGGATGGAAAGGCTTGAACTCCGACGGATGCCATGAGATTTCAGCATCTATTCCGTTATCCTTCATGACCGTAAGAACAGCCTTGTCCGTAAGATGCCCCTTGCCGGTGGCAGCAAGCGAGCCGTAGAGCTCAACGCTGACCTTTTCAAGACCGGGATGTTCCTTCACAAATCTTTCAGCAGCACTTCTGGGGCCCATCGTATGTGACGATGACGGGCCGTAACCTATTCTGTAGAGTTCTCTTAACGATTCCATGAATACATTCTAGATTGAATGGAGTCTCACTTCAACTCCATTTCGGCTTCGCCTTGTGTTTGACCCTGTATTCCCCGTCATCTGTGAGAACTATCTCAAGCATCATGTTCCTGTCTGTATTGAGGTAATACCAGATTCCTGGAAGAAGAGAGAGTGTTTCCTTATCTCCGGTGGAGTCGAGCGTGAAGGAATATGAATGTGAGAACAGGCTTACCCAGTAACCGCTCAGAACGCCCTCGAGAGGAACAGCGAACTTTCTGCTGAGCTTTATTGTCTTTCTGCTCAGACTTCCTTCAAAAAGAGATGAAAGAAAAACCTCGCGGTTTATCGCCCCGAGGTCCGGATTATCTTTCTTCAATGCATCGATGTTAATCCGGGCAACACCTTCGGGAAATGTCTCCGCAGCATCAATGAGCATCGCAGCAAAATAGCCCCATTCAGAGAGGAGATAGACGTTTTTCTCCTCTCCTCCGTCGGAGAAGCCGCCGAAAGGCGAAAGCGTCCCCATCGGATAAAGAGCAAAGACGGAGAGGGACGACGGTGACACTTTTACGCTCGCGCTCTTCTCGCCGTAATCAAGATACTCCGTATGTACACTTTCTCCATCGAAGTATCTGAGCTTATACCACATGCTCTCACCTGTAACCTGCTCCCAGGTCAGATCATCGTAGAGGGAAACGGTGACAGAGGTCTTTATCTCTCCTGAACAGGAGACAAAAAGAAGAAAACCAGAACAAAACAGAATAAACAATATTCTTCTCATACTTATAAAGCAGAATATCTCTTCTTTTTGCCAAACTTATTTTTCATTTTCCTGAAGAAATCATTTGCATTGCAGGACTTCGACTCAGAAGACTGCAATATCTGAAGATTCTGTGCCTGGTATTTCCTCTTTGCGGAAGGGACTTCGGAGTCAGGTCAATCCCTTGATTAACCTACATTACTGTATGGCTTGATTTGTGATATTTCATCACTGATACTACTGTTCAGTTCCCGGATATCAAGATCGTTCTGTATATTCAGAAAATACTTACCGGATACACCGAAGTAACGTCCGAGCCTCAGAGATGTGTCCGCAGTGACCTTTCTTCTGTCATTGAGAATTGCCTGTATCCTGGAAACCGGAACGTGTATATCGTGGGCAAGTCTGTAAGCTGAAAGATTGAGCGGTATCATGAACTCTTCCTTCAGAATTTCTCCCATTGTAGGTGTTGCAATATAGTCAGTCATTTTTCTTTCTCCTTAATGATAGTCGACAATTTCGACATCCGATATATCATTCTTGTCTTCAAACCTGAAGCAGATACGCCATCTGTCATTTATACGTATGCTGTACTGTCCTTTCCTGTCTCCGTTCAGAGCTTCCAGATGATTTGCAGGAGGAATACGCAGGTCTTCGAGACATTCGGCATTATCTATAAGTATCAGCTTCCTCAATGCCACCTTCTGAATGTCATGCGGCAGTCTCCGGGATACAGTCTGCTGATATATCTTTTCTGTTTCCTTGTCAGCAAAATTCTTAATCACGATTATAATATACACGTTTCACGTGTACACGTCAAACATATATAATGTCTTTTAATATTTCCGGACTTCCTGAATACTGACCGATGCCTGATTACTAAACTACATTTTCATTGGTAAATTCTTTAGTCTAAAGGATTAATTCTAATTATAACTAGCCTACATCTTATCTTCAGGTTCAGAAG
>CAZKIT010000256.1:0-2154 GCA_964552905.1 uncultured Spirochaetaceae bacterium | reverse complement strand
TAGGCTTCAGCACATCACCTTCATATATCCACGCTATTCCCTCATACTGGACAGGGAGTCCGATCGGAAACAGGAGAAAGTAGATCATAATTATCTTACCGCCACAAGAGAGTGGCGGCAAGGAAAACATAAAATGTTTATCTTCTTGTATAAAAAGAACTTTTCCTGTCTTCAGATGAGCATTGCCAGTACCTGGTCATCCTCCAGTGGTCTCAGAAGAGGCTCTCCCCGTTCCGTGAGGAACACGAAGTTCGTCCTTCCTCCTTTTTTCTTCTTGTCCTTCTTCGTGGCTTCGAGGAATGCAGTGTAATCCTTCTTCGGGACACGGTATGTGCATTCGAACGGGAATGAGGAAATGAGGTTGATGGCCCAGAGATAGAAATCCTGAGGTGTGACGCCGAGAAGAAGTCCGCTCGTCAGAGCCTTCTTCATTCCCCAGACCACAGCTTCGCCGTGGCTCACGCCGTAATGCGTGACGCTCTCGAGTGCGTGGCCGAATGTATGGCCGAAATTGAGTGCGCTTCTTACCCCCTTCGTTTCCTTGGGGTCACGCTCGATGTAATCCTTCTTCACAAGGAGCGAGAGTTCTACAAGCCTCTCGAGTGTCTCCTCATCCCTCTTGAGGATGCTCTCTCTGTTATCCATAAGAAAGTCGTAGAGGTCGTTGTCGGAGGAAAGAAGCGCATGCTTCACGACTTCTCCCATTCCCGACATGAACTCTGACCGGGACAGGGAAGAAAGCGTATCTATGGGGATAATCACCTCGTCCGCTGGATAGAACGACCCGATGAGGTTCTTCGTCTCCCTGTAGTCGATGGCAGTCTTTCCGCCGAGCGTGGCATCCACCATACACAGAAGCGTTGTCGGACAGAGTATGAGATGAGCACCCCTCATGTAGAGAGACGAGGCAAGCGCCGTCATGTCACAGACGACACCGCCGCCGAGTGCGACGAAGAAGCCGTCACGGGCGAGTCCACTGTCGAGTGCAAAGGAAAGGATTTTCTCGATGCTTTCCCAGTTCTTGTGCTTTTCTCCGCTCTCGAGAACAAGTGTCCTTTCGGGGGCCGGAGAATAAGATGCCGTATTCTCATCGGCCACGATGATGAATGACTTCAGATCCCCGGTTCTTTTACCGAGTTCAGCGGAAGGTGCAATATATACTCCGGTGACTTTACCGTCGCCGAGTGTTGTGTCAAAAAGCTTTCTCATGGCTTGAGTTTACTCATTTCCATCCAATCTTCCAACAACAAAGGCAATAAGCTATAGACCAAAGCGCCAAGAAAAGGAAAAATCATTGCTATGGATTTCTATTTCGATAATGCAGCCACAACACCTGTTTCCCAGAGGGCACTCGAAGAATACGAAAGAGTCAGCCGGGAGATTTACGGTAACCCGTCATCAAATCACCGTCTCGGAACAAGAGCGAAGGCCCTTCTCGAAGAGAAGAGGGAGAGCATTGCCTCGATGCTCAAAGTAGACAGCCGCAGCATCATATTTACATCCGGCGCAACGGAGTCCATAGCCCTTTTCTTTGAGTCGCTTCTCTGGATGGAGAAAGGGACCGTGATAATATCGAGAATAGAGCATGAAGCGGTGTCCAGCTGGGGAAAATATCTTAAGAAGCTCGGCTGGAACGTTCTTACGATAAGGGCAAAGGGAGGCTTCGTATCTCCAGATGAACTGAGAGAGACGCTCACTCCCGACACGAAGGCCGTCTTCATCATGAGCGTCAACAATGTCACCGGAGCCATAGAGCCCATTCCACAGCTTGTAAGGACAGTAAGGGAGTACGAGAAGGAGAACGGAAGGAAAATACTCTTCTTCTCCGATTCAGTCCAGGCCCTGGGAAAGACGGGACTTGACCTCAGGGAATGGGACGTTGACGGAGCATCGTTCTCCGGACACAAGATAAACGGGCCACGGGGAATCGGGATGCTGTACGCGAAGAATCCCGAGATAATCCATCCCCTCGCCCAGGCAGGAGGCCAGGAAAGGGGAAAAAGAGGCGGCACGGAAAACCTTCCGGCAATCGCAGCCCTGGAGACGGCGCTCGGAGAATGGATGACTGATCGCGAGGAAAACGAGAAGAAGGCAGCTTCAATCAAGGCCTACATAAAGACGAATCTCGAGAAGATGGGCATCTCCATATTCTCA
>CAZKIT010000255.1:0-2157 GCA_964552905.1 uncultured Spirochaetaceae bacterium | reverse complement strand
TGACAACAGCCCCGGCAGTTCTTAGCCTGTCACGTAGTACCGTGTCTGCAATCCTGGGAAAATACTCAGAGTTTCCGTTGATCATAAACGATTCATACTCTAATTTCGGATATCTGACAAGATTAACTTCGGTGTTTTGATAAGTTTAACTTCGGTGATTTGACAAGATTAACTTCGGCAATTTGACAAGGTTAACATCGATCACAGGAAAGGAACAAAGTAAAAAGGAATACAGAATATGTCCCGGTCCTTTCTGAATTCCTTTGCCCAGACAAGATATTTTTCCAGAATCCTTGAAGAATATTTTTCACAGAAGGCATCCATGGAAGCATGCGTCATGTAGCCGCCTGATTTCACCTCAAGCACGCAGATTTTGTTTCTTCTGGAAAGAAGGAAATCAATTTCATAGTTATGACGGCTTTTTTCATTCATGAAAGTATAATAGAAGAGCCGGTTTCCGTTTGCACTCAGAATCTGGGCAACTGCATTCTCATAGAGATACCCGAGATTCACCTCCAGTTTTCCACTAAGAAGCTTTTCATAGATGATGTTCTCCGTAAAATCCCTGTCCTTGAAAATCATGGTCGTGAAAAGACCGGTATCACATACGAACATCTTGAACTTTTCCAGGTCCCTTGTACGCGATAGACCGGCATTAGGGTCATCCGAGTGATAGGAAATCAGAACTGTCTTGCTGTTTTCCATTTCCGAGATAAGCTCCAGGACCGATGAAGCCCGCTCCCCTTCAAGAACAGAGGAAACCTGGTACCTGGAAGCATTCTTTTCAAGCTGGGATGGTATCGATCGGAAGAGGAGACAGGCCTTTCCGCTCGGGTCGATCTTTCTGAAATCCTCTTCATACAGACTGAGAATATCCCTTTTGACTTCATCGACCATTCTGAAACTGTTCGTTTCAAGATATTCAGCCACGGCCTGCGGCATTCCGCCTACAAGCATATAGAGTCTGAAGGATCTGAGGAACATCCTGTTCATATCATCCCCGAAAGATCTCTTTTCCTCCCACAGCGAACGGAGCAGAGGATAAGTCTGATTGTCGTTCAGGGCCCACAGGAATTCCTCATAATCCATGGGATACATCTGTATCTTGCGTTCTTCACTCGGAATAAGAATATCCTTCACATTCTTGCTGATGGAAACAAGCGAGCCTGTTTCTATGTAATCATAGCGGTTATCGGCTACAAGATGCTTTACGGCCTGACGGGCTTTCGGACAGAACTGGACTTCATCGAAGATTATCAGGGATTCTCTTTCATGAAGATCTTTTCTGAAAACAGTCTGAAGATACAGGAAAAGATAATCCAGATCCGATATGTCATCAAAGAGCTGAAGCACCGTCTTCGAAGCCTTCGAAAAGTCTATCAGAATATAACTCCTGTATTCATTCCTTGCGAATTCTTCAACAACTGTCGACTTACCCACTCTCCTTGCGCCTTCGACCAGAGCCGCGGTTCTTCCACGTGACTCTTCCTTCCATGCCAGCAGTTTAGAATAAATCTTTCGTTTGAATAACATTATTTCGAAGCTCCTGCAAAATCGTCATTTTCATAATAAAGAATTGTAACAAAATCGTCAATTTCAAAAACTCGATATAGCACAAAATCGTCAAATTCAAAATTTTATAGAAGAGAAGTCATGTATATCCACCAGCAGAAAACAGAGATAACACGGAATCAAGAATTTTCAAAACTGCAAATTACACATTTTCAAGAATTTTCGGAGCCTAGATTTACACGTTTTCAAGAATTTTCCATGACCGGATTTACACATTTTCAAGATTTTTGAACTTCTCGATAATGCGTCTTCTTGTCGTAGCTGATGCCGACAAGGAGGATGTTGTCCGTATAATCCTTTATGGAGTCAGGGTACTTCTTCCCCCTTATCTGGTCGATGGCAGACTCGGCATCCCTGTTCCACTTGAGCTCGACAACAAGTACGGGATACTCACTCCTGTACTCGGGTTTCGGAATATAGACAAAGTCACAGAAACCCTTTCCAGCTGGGAGCTCTCTTATCGGCTTGAAGTATTTCGTCATGGAGCTCAGGTAGGCTATGGTGAGAACTCCTGAAAGAGAATTCTCGTCATTCGTGTATCTGATAATGCCGGATTTGTCTACGTAGATTTCTGAGTTCACTGCT
>CAZKIT010000254.1:0-2186 GCA_964552905.1 uncultured Spirochaetaceae bacterium | reverse complement strand
CTGTCTCGAGGACGAACTTCATGCCGAATTCCTCACATGTCTTCTTCATGATTGCAACACGGCGGGACATTGTCTCGTAAGCCATGTGGCGCGGGAAGGAGATGTGTACGAATGTGTCGCATCCGAGTTCGTGAGCTGTTCTGATGATGAGATAGCCTCTGGAAACGAAGTCGTTGTTTGCAACGAGATCTGCAGCTTCTCCGATGACAGGAAGATCTTCATGAGCTTCACCTGCGAGGCAGAGGATGTCGGGTCTCTTTTCCTTGATCTGGTTGAAGGCCTCGGCTGTTCCGGGAACTGCCTGGTTGACGATGATTGCCTTCATGAGAGGATCGTCTGCGAAGTTGACGATTGTCTGGATTGTCGTCTCGAGTTCATCAGTGAAGTTATCAGGATAGATTGCAAGCTTGACCATGTCTTCACCGTACTTAGCCTGGAAAGCTTCAGCACCGCGGCGGTCATCCTCGCTCTGTGATACAGAACCCGTGATGATTGCGATATGGAAGTTCTCTGCAGCTGCGGAAGAAGTTTCACCGGCAGCAGAAGTCGAGGAGGAAGCCACCTCCTGCGCACCTGTAGCGAAAACTGAGAAAACAAGGCTTAAAACAATAAGTAAAGCGATAGTTTTTTTCATAATGTCTCTCCTACATTTATAAATTGAGGAAGATTATTACACGCAAAAAACAAAAAATAAATACTTTTTGAATAATAATGCAGATTTTTGCATAAAATATCTTCAAATTGTTATCAGAGTAACACTATAAATAGTAACATCGCTTTCATATCTGGTAACAAGATATGGAAAAGTACGAAAAAAAACGGGCCACCTTCACTATGAAGATGGCTCCTGTTCTATTCCATATCCCTGCTGTGGGCGTCGAATGAGGCTGTCAGGGGAACAAGGCCGTGGTCTCCGAGATAGAACTGGAGTGCCGCAGGACCTCTCAGAAGGTCGTAGTTCTCGGCCTTCGGGGGATTCTTTCCGCTCTCGCACCACTGCTTGAAGTCTGCAGCGATGAATTCCTCGAGCCCCTTCTTGTACCTGACGGCGATTGCGTCCGCCGAAGCATAGTGGTCGTCGCCGAGGTCCGACATTATGACGGCCATGTTCTCGGCCTTGAACTTGACACGGCATGTGAAGTTCGACACCACTTTTCTCGTACCGTCCCTGCTTGTCCAGACGGCCCCGCCGCAGAACTCGGTGTCCCAGGTCTTGAAGCAGAAGACTTCGCAGCCGCCGTATTCACGCTTGTCGGCATCCTTTAAAAAGTATTCCTCCCAGACCGAGGAGAAGATTACATCGAGGAAGTGCAGCATGGCCTTCGTGAGAGAAAGGCTCTCGATTTCAGTTCTGACTGCGCTTATGGAATCCTTCTTCTTCTCGCCGACACCCGACATTATAGCATAGACGAAGGCATTCGAGATCTTCTTCTCCATATCGTTTTCGTGGGGAAGAGTCTCCTTCAGGATAACAGGATTCTTATAAAGATAATCGAAACCGTTCTTGTCTATTATGTCGGTCACTATATCTGCAATGTTCTCGCAGACCTTCGAGCAGTCGCTCATCTCCTTGACCGAAAGTCCGAGGTCTCTCTGGTTCTCCATGAGAGCCTTCAGCATTGCTGCAGCTTTTCTGTATTTTGTCAGATAGTCATCCATTTTTTCCCTCCGAGACGGACTTTTCCGTTGTAATGTCCTGACTTTAACTTAATTTGAAAAGAAGCCGGGGGCAAGGTAATGTAATTATCATCCGATTTGAGTGCGGAATCGTCATAATTCCCGCTTTCTGTCATCCTCGACGATTGCCTCGGCCGAGCTGTAGACACCGAACGAGCGGCAGTAGCGGATCGGGAGTCCGAGGTTCTTCGCCATGTCGATGACCTTGTAGAATGTCGGATGGGAAAGACAGAACTTCGTCTGGAACCAGAGCACGTCCGTGTGCTTCAGGGCATCCCTGTCGGGGATTCTGTCGCCGTAGAACTTCACATCTGGGAGAAGAGCCTTCATCTTGTTTATCCAGTCGGAGTGTCCGCCGACGACGGCGATGCTGCACTTCGTCTCACAGGGCCAATTCGTCCTGTGGCTGTCTTCGTCAGGAGTTTCCTCACTCTCGCTCTGTGAAGCGAATATGAGCTCCCTGAGGGAGTTCAGCTCCTCCTTCTCGTTCTCATGTTCCACCTTTATAT
>CAZKIT010000253.1:0-2186 GCA_964552905.1 uncultured Spirochaetaceae bacterium | reverse complement strand
CATTCCGGATATCACAAGATTACGCTGAAGTCATGATGATTCACGTGCTCGCTGTGCTGTCTTGCCTTCGTTTACGGAAACGGGTTCAGCTTTGTATTGGAGTATCAGGAGAAAGTAGTGTATTATTCGCTTATAGGAGCAAAACGAGTGAATAAGAAGACAAAGGCCATGCTTCCTGTCGGAATAGACGATTTCAGAAAAATCAGAAACGGTAATTATTACTATGTCGACAAAACTGCTTTGATTGAAGAACTCCTGGAAGCAGGTGGAGAAGTCAGCCTGTTCACCCGGCCGCGAAGATTCAGAAAGACGCTAAACATGAGTATGCTCCGCTCTTTTTTCGAAGCTGGTACTGACTAGAGTCTCTTTGACGGACTATACATATCTTCCCGTAAGGACCTCTGTGATGAGCACATGGGAAAATATCCTGTTATCTTCATTACTCTCAAGGGTGCTGAAGGCAGGAGTTTTAATGAAGCTGTCCTAAGCCTTTCCCAAATTATAAAAAATGAAGCAAAGCGTTTTTCTTTTCTGCGTGATGACGAAAAACTGGATGATGATGACAAGTCCTCTTACGGTTTGCTTCTTTCGATTAATGAACTGAATTCCACTTCGGATCTGTCTCTTCTCAAGTTTTCGCTGAAGACTCTCTCTCAGCTTCTGTATAAACATTATGGCCAGAAGGTCATCATCCTCATTGATGAGTACGATGTTCCTCTCGACAAGGCTTATCAGAACGGCTACTACGATGACATGGTCTCTCTCCTTAGAGGTCTCTTCGGAGAGGCTCTCAAGATCAATGAATATCTTGAATTCGGTGTTCTTACGGGATGTCTGAGGGTGAGCAAGGGAAGTATCTTCACGGGAATCAACAATTTCAAGGTGCTTTCCATCACGGATGTACGTTTTGACGAGGAGTTCGGTTTCACTGAGAGTGAAGTGGATGCTCTTCTCTCGTCATTCGGCCTCGAGTCACATATGAAGGAGATGAGGGCGTGGTATGACGGCTACAGATTCGGAGAGGCTGAAATCTACTGCCCGTGGGATGTCCTCAACCACGTGGACATACTCTGTCATGATAATGATGCTGCTCCTCAGGCATACTGGATAAATTCAAGCGGCAACGCACTTGTGAGACGTTTCATCGACAAGGCCGATCAGTCGACGAGAGATGAAATAGAAATTCTGCTTTCTGGTGGAACGATTGAAAAGGAAATTCACCTTGAGCTTACATACGGCGAGATAGACAGCACAATAGATAATCTCTGGAGTGTTCTCTTTACCACTGGTTATCTTACACTCGCTGGTAAACCTGACAGGGGCATCTATAAGCTCAGAATTCCCAATGAGGAAGTGAAGGAAGTCTACAGAAGTCAGATCCGGGAATGGTTCAAGGCTACGGTCAGGAAGGAAAAAAAGACTCTTGATCCTCTATGGGCTGCATTGAAAGAAGGGGATAGCGTAAAGCTGGAGGAAATCATCAACGGTTTTCTCTCCCGAACCATCAGTATCTTCGATGTCAAGGGACCAAAGAAGGAAAAGGAGAAATTCTATCATGCATTTTTAACGGGAATACTTCTGGGTAATCCTGACTGGGGAGTACGCTCCCAGAGAGAATCGGGAGACGGACTGCCTGATATCGAGATAAAGCCGGAGAACCCGGACGAAGGAATCATCATCGAGATAAAGAGCGTGGATAAGCTCTCCCTTCTTGATAACGGATGCTCCGAGGCTATTGAAAAAGATACACGAGAAAAGGCATTACGACTCTCTTCTTGATGACGGCCGCTATGATATCCGACTGTACGGAATAGCATTCTACAGGAAGAGATGCCGTGTCAGAACAGGGAAGCTTGTCTCCGGGCGGTGAACATATCCTTCGTTTCCTCTCTTGAAAAGCACATTTTCTGCATCTGGTTTGACGATATGTCTCGAGAAGATGGTTTTCCTGTGTGGAGAGGGAAAATACCGCAGAAAGTATGTTCTCTGTGTCACCGCTGATAGCGCTGTTACCGTTTATTCCCCAGTATGTTCAATCCTGTATGATAACCCTCTTACCGGATATCCGGGAAACGGAATCAAAGTGATGTCGTTGCTCTATTTGTTTTGGGCTTTCGAAGTAAACACAAAGGAAAACACTTGCCTTTTCCCCTTTTTCAGTATGAAATTAGATTGTAGGTAAACAA
>CAZKIT010000252.1:0-2221 GCA_964552905.1 uncultured Spirochaetaceae bacterium | reverse complement strand
GAATCGTGTTCGATGGATAAACACTTTTTTTTATTCCATCCAGAAGACGAAACAAGCTAAAATAGTTCTTGTAGATTCTGGAGGTTCTCTGTATGAAAAGACATCTTATATCAATCATCGTACTTGCACTGATTATGTCGCTCTTCTTCGTTTCATGTAAAAATGATACTCCGTCTGTCAGGGAATACACGGTAACGCTGGACTATGGAGACGGCTTTGAAAAGAATGTCGTCAGGATTAAAGAAGGAGAAACATACACTCTTCCTTCCGCTCCCGAAAGAGAGGGATATTATCTTGACTTATACACAGACGATAGCGGAAATGAATATAGAGAAGGAAGCACAGTCCGTATTACTGGAGATATCTGCTTCACCGCAAAGTGGACGGATATGCCCACCGTAACCTTCCTGAACGGTGATGAGCTCTTCCTCTCTGTAAGCCTCAACTCGGGTGACAGTGTCACCGAACCGGCAAAGCAGCCCGTGAAAGACGGCTACAGCTTCAGATGGTGGAACCTCAACGGTACAAAGTATGACTTCAGTTCACCGGTCAAGAGCAACCTGACCCTTCAGGCTGTATGGAAGGATGAGAGCAAGGTCGAAGTCAGGGTCGTTGAAGAAGAAGGAAAGGAAAGCCTTTTCTACATCGAAAAAGGTTCAGCATACACCACCCCTTCTTCAATTACACGAAACGGATATGAATTCAAAGGCTGGAAACTCAGCGGAGGCGATATTTTAGCAGCCGAAACAGAGATCGCTGCAGTTACGGAAGACATAACTCTAACTGCAGTATGGAGCGAGGAGAAATATTCAGTTGAATTCCAGTATGAAGACGGTACGTCAATCAAGACTTATACAGATCTGAAGTGGGGAGAAATTATCACTCCCCCGTCTTCGGATGAGGTAACCATCCCTCAGGGAAAGAAGATATATTACTGGTTTAATGATTCCAGCATTCCAGTGACAGCTGACTCAGTTCCGTTCACAGTGAAAAGTGATCTTGTCATCACTCCTGTATTCATAAATAAGACACTCACAGTCACATTTGATTACGGTACTGTCAAAGAGTATGAGGAGGTTTCTTATGCCGGTAATACAAATTCGAGAGAAATCTACAAAAAGGGTTACAAACTTGACTACTGGCATCTCGAAAACGAAACTACCGCTTTCGATTTCAAGAATACAGTAATCACGGAAGATATAACTCTGTATGCAGAATGGAGGGCAATTGCCGACGCCGACAAGCTGACTGTGACGCTCGTCAGTGATGATCCCGTTCAATTCCATGAAGAATTCATCCTGGAGAAAGGTGATGGATTTTACATGGATCAGACAAAGTTATTCACTCTTATCGGTAAGGAAAGTGAAGGATACAGCATAGTCTCATGGAATTATAGCGACGGAACGGAGGCCGTAGACCAGGAATTAATTCAGAGAACATTCACAGCAGATACCACGCTGTATGCAGTATGGGAAAAAGAGGAATGTACTGTCGAATTCGATTTAAACGGCGGAGAGTATACCGACAGTGAAGGAAACACATGCACATCAATTGCGGATGAAACTGTCTATTTCGGAGAAACAGTAAAAAAACCGGAATGCGAATTGACAAAGAATGGATATGAATTCATCGGCTGGTCCCTGAACGGAGGCACAATCTACGATTTCTCTACTCCCGTTACAGGCGATATCACGCTGGATGCTTTATGGAAGGCAGATGAAGGAAATCTCACGATAAACTACAATGACGGAATAACACCCGATACGGTTAAAAGCTATTCCAGAAAAACCAGGTTCAGAGACATAGACATCAAGGATCCTGTACGCAGCGGATACATATTTGCCGGATGGTATTACAGTAAAGATGGAACTGACTCAGTCAACAGCAGCGACCTGGTCGTCTCAGAGGACAGAACCATCTATGCACAATGGACTGAAACAGATACCTACACTGTAGAATACAGAGATGCTTCGCTTGAGAGTGTTATCTACACCGAAACTGTAGAAGCCGGAAAGAAGGCTGTAGGATATACTGCCCCCCAGATTGAAGGGATGAAGTTCAGGGGATGGTTCAAGAATACAGATGGTGAACTTTCTTTTGCAGGTGAAAGCTTCGACTTCACATCCCCGGTTGAAGAGAACATGACACTGATGGCAGGATACACTGTAGACGAAAGCTGGCTGACCGGCAGCTGGAGCTATACTAGCTATTACTCCTTTGT
>CAZKIT010000251.1:0-2225 GCA_964552905.1 uncultured Spirochaetaceae bacterium | reverse complement strand
GCTTCAAGACAACCATCGACCAGTTCTCCGGTAAGCTCAGCTTCATCAAGGTCGTCAACGGCACAGTCGGCCCCGATACCGATCTCTATAACCCGGAGAACGGCAAGAAAGGAAGACCGGGAAAGATCTACAGGGCGATCGGAAAGAAACTCATCGAGACAGACGCACTCAATGCAGGCGACATCGGCATAATCACGAAGTTCGAGCCCGCATCAACGAACGCAACTCTCAACGGCGACCCGAACTCCAAGCTGAAGTTCATGGCTCTCAGACTCCCCCAGCCCATCTACGAACTTGCCATCTCCGCTTCCGACAAGAAGAGCGAGGACAAGATGAACGATGCACTTCACAAGGTGTGCGAGGAAGACCTCACATTCGAGATGAAGTACAACGAGGAGACAAAGGAATCCATCATCGGCGGTATGGGCGAGCTCCATATCAACATGATCCTCGACAAGATCAAGGACAAGCAGAAGATCCAGATCAACACGAAGACCCCGAAGATCGCATACAGAGAGACAATCACCAAGAAGTCCGGACTCAGCGAGTACTCACACAAGAAGCAGTCGGGCGGCCACGGACAGTTCGGACGTGTCGTCATCGAAATCTCCCCTATCGAGAGAGGTCAGTACTACGCATTCGAGAACACAGTCAAGGGCGGTGCGGTATCGAAGGGTTACGTTCCGGGAATCGAGAAGGGCATCCACGAGAAGATGGAGGAAGGATACCTTGCCGGCTATCCTCTCGTTGACATCGGCGTCAACCTCGTCGACGGTAAGGAACACCCGGTTGACTCATCTGAAATGGCATTCAAGCTCGCAGCAAAGGGAGCTATGGAAGTAGCACTTGCAAAGGCAGGCTGCGTACTCCTCGAACCGTTCTGCAAGCTCGAAGTCTTCGTCGACCAGGAATACCTCGGAGCAATCCTGAGTGACCTTTCGGGAAGAAGAGGAAGAGTCCTCGGTCAGGAAGATATGGGTCACCTCACATCGGTCAAGGCAGAAGTTCCTATGGCAGAACTCAGGTCCTATGCAATCGACCTCAAGAGTATGACACAGGGCTCCGGTTCCTTCGAACTCGAATTCGATCACTACGAGACACTCAACGGCAAGCTTGCCGATGACGTCATCGCTGAGGCCAAGAGAGAAAAGGAAGCAGCTGAGAACGCTTAATCATCCCCAGATGAATACGCATACAATACTGTCCGGGAAACCGGGCAGTATTTTTATGTATGAAAACAAAGTTATAACAAACCCGATTTCATTTTACTTAGTCAGTCTTTATCTTGTATATTAGATATAGAGGATAGATATGACTGTTGAAATACAGAAAAAACTTAACTGCATCTGTGATGTAATCATACAATGTATTGAGACAAAGAAGATATATCTCTTTGGCTCTTACGCATACGGCACTCCCGGACAGGATAGTGATTTTGATATCTGCGTGATTATTCCCGACAGTGATATCCGGCCGATTGATGCAATTAGAAAAATACGTTATGCACTTTATCCGATACAGGATGTACCTCTCGATATACTTGTTTACCATTTAAGTGATTTTCAGGACAGAAGCAGATCAGCTTCACTTGAAAGAAAAATATCCAGAGATGGAGTTCTGCTTTATGCATGAAATCTGGCTTAAATATGCAGAAATGGATTTAGAGTCGGCACAATTTCTGATGGGAATGATACCCAAACCCATTGAAATCATATGCTATCACTGTGAACAGGCTGCAGAAAAGTTGTTGAAAGGAGTTCTCGCATATAACAATATTGATCCTCCCAAAACGCATGATCTTGTTCTACTCTGTAACAGATGCATGGAAATTGATAATGAGTTTCAAAAATTGATAAATATATGCCTTGAATTAACCCCATATGCAACCCAGATAAGGTATCCTTCAAACATTGAGGTTAATGATAATGACGCAAACTATGCAGTAAAACTCTGTTTGGAAATGAACAACTTTGTAACGAGTAAATTACTGTAACCAAAAAAAGTTTATGTTTGTCTGTGTCAAATAAAGGATAATGAATTCAATATTCGATATAAAAAATTCTGTTTATAATATTCATTATTGATTTTTCTCTCCTCTGTGTTATATTGAATGCAAAGGAGAATCTATGTCATGAATAAATACCCGGTAAGAATCAAGGAAGTTACAATAACCGAATTCATGAATATCGAGAGAGGAACAATATCGTTCATGAATCCGAACGATA
>CAZKIT010000250.1:0-2226 GCA_964552905.1 uncultured Spirochaetaceae bacterium | reverse complement strand
TGCCCGAAATGTTGCGGTTATTCACCTCGGCCCCGCTGAGAAGCTCTCCGGTGGAGACGGAGAAGAGTGAGGCTATCTTCTCGATGAATGTGATATCCGGATAACCTCTTCCCGTCTCCCATTTCGATATCGTACGGTCGCTGAGATTGAGGACCTCTGCCATCTCGAGCTGCGTCATCCCCTTCTTTTCCCTGAGAGAACGTATCATCTCTCCCATTTCTTTCTGATCAACCATCTTCTGCCTCCGGGGAAAAGTGTAGAACAATGAAGGAAGAGAGGCAAACTACTTATGGTGGAGTCAGCTCTCTTAAGCCCGCTTTCCCCTTTGCATGGGATAACGACTAAGCTGTAATCAGAAAGGATGAGAGCTCAAAGATTCTGATGGTCCCGCATATTCTTCCTGCGTTCTTCCGGTGCTCCGGATGCAGCTGCAACTTTCAGATAATTTCAGAGAAAAAGGGAGAGGAAGGAAAAACAGAATTCCTCCTCTCCCCGGACACACACCTCTATCTATCCTCGAACCATACCTTGTACGGTCTGCTCTTGACCTTGAAATGGACGCTTCTGTCTGTTCCCTTCGTTCGCCAGACAAGTCCCTCTCTCGGAACATCCTTCTCGATGAGGCTCATCCCCACGCAGTCTGCGAGTATCATGTCGATATTCTCCGGGAGACGTGCCTTTTCGTAGACAAGAGGAACCATTCTGAGTTCCATTTCGCAGAGGGCGGAGCGGAAATCCTCGAAGCCGTACCTCTTCCCGTTTATGTCCATCATCCCGTAGAAGTAGATATCCGCCTTATTTAGATGGTAGATGTTCTTTTGTATACCCGGGCCTGCGCACTCGCCTTGCAGTACAACATTGTCGAGATTGTGTCTTTCCGCGTACGCCTTCATCTTTTCCCTGAGGGAATTGTTGGCTGCCGCATCAGCCCAGAAGCCGCCGTCGACCTCCCAGTTATGTGAGTAGACGTGGAAGGAGTCATCCTCCTTTCTGTAGATCCAGGTACCCGCAGCTCCCTCGACCTTCTCAGTCACGTAGAAATCGAGCTCTTTCCAGTCATTCCAGCAGCCGCTGAGGGACTCGATGTTTTCCTCATCGGAAGAAGGCACAAGAGGAGGATAGGAGCCGACCTTGATGGAGGGCCCGGATTCCTCGGGAGGAAGATAGGGTCTTATCCCGAGATCCTCCGTAACAATGTCGCCGACAGAGTATTCCCTGTCCTTCGGAAGGACGGAAAGCGGCATCACGAGGCCTTCGGAGATGACGCCTCCCATCTTCATCGGCTTTATATGATAGCCGTCGAGTTTCTTGTTGAAGCACCGCTTCCTCAGAAAGTCGAATGCCTCATTCGTTGACGGAAGGATGGAGTCATAGAAGATGTAGACGACTCTGTCTCCCACACTGAAATCCTTTGTCACTATGGTGTCGTAGTTCTCGACACGGGCGAGTACGATTCTGTCCTTTCCCTCGATGGGTCTGATGGACTGAATTACTGAAACTTTGGCAAGATCATGCATAGTCTGCCTCCTGTTATGTGTATGGTCTTTCATCCCTCATATGAGGGACATGAATCACCGGATGAAAATGTCAGGGTAGCTGTGTCAGAGTGGTCTGCTCTGGTCTCCCCGCATGGTCACTCTCTCTGAAAAGGAAATTGACGACAGTAAACTGTCACGCTGTCTGATACTGTCTGTCATTCTTTCCTCCTTTTCTTTTTCTCTATGCGGGTTCTGTTCTTTTCTTATGCATACATTTTACAGCAGAAGGAAGCTCTAATCATCAGAAAGTCGATAAATAACTGTGTTAAAACCCCACGAAAACGGGGCAAATCCCGAAAAGATAATTGTTTTCGGGACAAGGGGTAAATGACTATCTTCTGACGACGGCCTTCACGACGATAAGAGCCGCAGCAAGATAGAAGACGACAACGGGCACGGCGTAGTACCACCTGCCATTCAGTTTCTCATCCTTCACTTCAGCCTGCTGTCTTGCCTCTTTCCATACATCCTTCGGGATGAGCGCGACAGCAAGGAAAACGAGAAGCGGCAGAATCAGGATATCATCCAGATAACCGAGGACTGGGATGAAATCGGGAATGAGGTCAACGGGAGAGAGCATACGCGACTGCCGCGTAAGCACTGACCTTCGCTAGGAGAGGGGTCCTTCCGTCCTTCAGGACAATGAAGAGAGCGTGGATATCAAGGGAGAGACGGCGTCTCTGTTCTT
>CAZKIT010000249.1:0-2226 GCA_964552905.1 uncultured Spirochaetaceae bacterium | reverse complement strand
CGACGCCTGCCTTGCTGATTGCCCATCCGTCTGTCTTTACAGATCTCCAGGACTCTGTGAATCTCATGTAGACGCCGCTCTCATTCGTTCCGTCATACCAGCGTGCAACAGGAACCATGACACATGTGTACTTCTCGCCGTCCTGAAGCTTTGTTTCATTGAGGAGAGTCTGTGTCTGGTTGTAGTCGTAGCTCATGAAGCCGAGGTCGTTCTCGAGCATTGTGGAAGAGCTTTCCTTGCTGTTGTCGATGAAGGACTTGCTGATGAGGCCTTCCTTAGCAAGAGCGTTCATTCTCTCGAGTGCTTCATATGTAGCCTCTTCCTGGCGTGCATCACAGAGGTTGCCTTCAGAATCGAAATAGAGGTAGTCCTGTCTTGATTCAAGACCTCTGACTCCGAAGAGTGTGCCTGCGAATCTGAAGAGGTCGACCTTTCTCTGGTTGTTGTTGTCTTCTCTTGAGAAGAGACCCTGGACGGAGTCTGTTCCGTTGAGTGTGTAAGCGTTTGCGACAACACACCTGAGGAGTGCTACGAGTTCATCAGCATCCCATGCTGCATCCTGACCTGCGAAGAGGTTGGATCTTGTTGTTCCGTAGTAGCCGTCATATGCTTCATCGATATATGTTCTGAGCATGTTGACTGCTTCGACGCCTGTGACTGTACCGGAAGCAAGAGCATCGTTCATCTTAGCGACGATGTTGCCTGCCTTGTCATAGTTCTTTGTAAGGGAGATGACCTTGCTGCCGTCAGCGCTTACTGCATCAACTGTGACAGAGCCCGATGTCGGCATATAAGGTGTGTAGACTGCAGCGTTGAGTGTTCCGCTCTTCTCTGCTGTGAATTCACCCTCGCCGTCGAGGAGCTTTACAAGCCAGTCTTCTCTCATGAGAGGCATTCTTTCGATATCGTTGACACCGTCGAAGTAAGGCGAGAAGTAGATAGCGCCTGTCGATGTGTCGCCTGTGATTGAGAGTCTGACGATCGGGTTAGCTTCGAGGTAAGCCTTGAAGTTCGGCATGATGTCAAGATACTCTGCGATGTTTACGAAGCTGCCCTTGACGCCGTATTCGTTGAGGGATGCTGCGTTGCCGCTTACGAAGTCGACTTCGTTGAGTCTTTCAGCCCAGTACTGAAGTTCCTTGCTTGCACTGTTTCCCTGGTACTTGTCTTCGAACTCGACACCGAGAATATTCTCGACTGCAACCCAGGTCGGCTTGAGGTCGCCGGAATGGTAGATTACACCTGCAAGCTCGACACCGTCGCCGGCTGTATCTGCATCGAATGCGATACCTGTCTTCTTGCTGTTATAACCTGTAGCCATTCTGAGGACTGTGCCTTCAGCATAAAGGTCACTGAGTTTCTTTGTTTCTTCTGTTGCTGCTGCGGTAGTCGTTGCTGCCGGAGCGGCTGTTGTAGTTGTAGTTGTGGTTGTGCCGGCAAGTTCCTTGTCTCCGCCTGCGAAAACCATCAGACAACACATAGCCATCAGAACAATAGCCAATGTTTTTTTCATTTAGATATCCTCCAGTTTAAATATTTGACTTTATCATTCCTTGACACCACCGACGTTGACACCCTTTGCAAAGTACTTCTGTATGAAAGGATATATGACGAGGATGGGGACAATTGAACATACGATGAGAGCGTAGATCATGCTGTCTGAAGCGAATGCCTCGTTCCAGCCGGCCATGGCCTCGCTGTCCGTGTATTCCTCAAGCATGAGTCTGATGTAGACCATGAGAGGATGCTCGTTGGAATTGGAGATCATCTGGCGTGCCCAGAAGTAACCGTTCCATCTCGAGATTCCGAAGAAGAGGGCGACAGTCGCGATAGTCGACTTGCTCATCGGGATGTAGACCTTGCTCAGGACCTGGAATTCCGTTGCGCCGTCGACGATTGCAGCCTCCTCGATATCCTGCGGAACGCCTTCGAATGCGTTTCTGAGGAGGATGATGTTCATGGCAGCCATACCCATTGCGATGATGACAAGCCACTTGTCGTCCGTGATTCCTATGTTGTTGAAGACCTTCTTGGTGCTCAGGTAGTTGAGGTACTGAGGTACGATACCTGCGCTGAACCACATCGTGAAGACGAGGAAGAAGTTGAAGGTCTTTCTGAAGAGGAGTCTCTTCTTGGAGAGTGCATATGCACCGAGGATGGAATATCCGAGAGCCCAGATCGTTCCGAAGAGCGTGATGTAGAGGGTGTTGGAGTATGCGTTCCAGA
>CAZKIT010000248.1:0-2232 GCA_964552905.1 uncultured Spirochaetaceae bacterium | reverse complement strand
ACCAGAAAATCAGGGAACTCCAGAACAGAACAGTAAATGCAACACAGATCAAGAGGGAGGAGGAAAAGAAGTACATCTTTATCATTGATGAAATTAACCGAGGTGAGATATCCAAGATATTCGGAGAGCTGTTCTTCTCCATAGATCCAGGGTATAGGGGGAAGGCAGGAGAGATATCGACACAGTATTCAGCAATGCATGAAGACCCGACTGAAAAGTTCTACATTCCGGAAAATCTCTACATCATAGGTACCATGAATGATATCGACAGATCCGTTGACAGCTTCGACTTTGCTATGAGACGTCGTTTCCGCTTCATTGAAATCAGGGCTGACGAGAATGTTGCCATGCTTGATTCTCTTGGTCCTCTGAAGATGAAAGAGGCAATAGCAAAGATGTCCCGCCTCAACAGTGAAATCATCAATACTCCTGATCTCAATGAAAACTACCAGATAGGGGCAGCCTATTTCCTGAAGTTGAAAGACATTTCATTCAATCAGCTCTGGACAGACTATCTGAAACCACTTCTTGAGGAATACATTCGCGGCATGAACGATGAAAAGGAGCTCATGAAAAAGTTTGAGAATGCTTACGGATATCCGGAAGACGAGGTCAATGGTGCAGCAACTTCGAGTCAAGGATAACTCTAAGTACACAGATGAAGATTTCAGATGTGTAAAAAAACTTGCAGACAAGATATCAGATAAAACACTTGAAAAACTTGAACAAGAGGGTGTGTTTGTCTTTCCTGAAGTCATCCGTGACTCTGAAGATATAACCGGTGAACAGTTTATACTCCAGAATAGCGGTAACTGCATCAGAACGGGGAATATCATGGGATTTCTCGGCTTGGATGACGAAAGACTAGTCATTGAATCCCGCTTCAGCAATGGAGAAAGAGACTATTTCTTCCTTTACCTGCTATCGAAGGTCCTCGATTTTCCGAATATTGTGAACCTGAAGACGGATGCCGGTGGAAACGACAGACTTCTGAATTATCTTCTGTTTATCTTTCCGTACTATCTGAAAGTTGCAATGAGAAAGGGCCCGTTCAAGAAGTATATTCGTCACAACTACAATGACGCAAACGTACGCGGTACTGTCGATATCTCAAGACATATTGAGATGAACACTCCGTTTATCGGTAACATTGCCTACAATCAGCGTGAATTCTCATTTGATAACAGCCTGATGGAACTTGTGAGGCATACAATAGAGTTCATAAGGAGGAAGCCGTACGGAAGCAGTGTACTATTCAGAGTAAAGGATGAGGTAGAACTCATAACGGCAGTAACACCAGGATACAAGTTCCACGACAGAGACAGAATCCTCTGTCAGAATCAGAAATCTCTCCTGAGACATGCCTACTACAAAGAATATCTAGCTCTTCAGAAACTCTGTATAGCCATATTGGGACATCAGCGACACCAGATAGGCTATGGAACGAAGGAAATTTACGGAATTCTCTTTGACGGGGCATGGCTCTGGGAGGAGTATGTCAATACACTCATCGGTGAAAGCTTCCACCATCCGATGAACAGGGTAGGAAAAGGGGCTCAGAGACTTTTCGGCGGCAATGTCGGTCTGGTTTATCCTGATTTTATCAGTCGTGACAGCCAGAACAGAATCATCGCTGATGCGAAATACAAACCTTTGGAAAACATAGGGAACAGGGATTATCTGCAACTTCTTGCCTACATGTTCCGTTTTGATTCGAAGACAGGTTATTATCTTTATCCGGAGTCAACGGACTCACCGGATACGGTTCTTCAGCTGAACCGGGGCTCTACATATGAAGGCGATGTCATGCAACGTGATGACATCGTAATTATCAAGCATGGACTGAAGATTCCATCAGATGAAATTGATTATGATGAGTTTAAAAGAAAAATGGAAACAGAGGAGAATGCTTTCAAGTCTTCATTCACAGGATGACTGACGATGAGTTGGCGACCCTTTTGGGAACATCTGGAACGTTCTTGAGAGGAGTGACTGTTCTTTCACGGTTGAATTCAGTAGTCTCCTGGACTTGACAAGGCAATAAAGAGCCTTATTGACTGAGAACGGCTTTTTGCCATCCTTAAGGAGTTGGGAAGAACTGATGTGACAGAGAGGTCACATATATTTGATGATAAGGATTATTCTCTGACGCTGTTCTTAGGGGAATAAGAGACAACAAAATACGGCTGTGAACGGCTATTGTGAGTGAAGATGAAGGGTAGGAGAATGAAG
>CAZKIT010000247.1:0-2233 GCA_964552905.1 uncultured Spirochaetaceae bacterium | reverse complement strand
CGAACATCAAGAACAGGACAGCGAAGCTCAAGCCGATTCACGGCCTGATGCCCGATCCGACGGATCTTCCGAAGGGCTGTGCATTCGCTCCGCGCTGCACATATGCCACACCCGAGTGCTCGGAGAGCATTCCCGAGCTGAAGAACATGGGCGGCACACACTGCGTCGCATGCTCGCGCTATGACAGAGAAGAGGGCTTCACTCTCGAAAGGAACAGAAAATGAGTGACAACATACTGGAAGTAAGAAACCTTAAGAAATATTTCAAGACCTCCCGCGGAATGCTTCATGCTGTCGATGACATCAACTTCACGATAGAGAGAGGAAAGACACTGGGACTCGTGGGTGAGTCCGGCTGCGGAAAGAGCACGACGGGCAGGGTGATACTGCGTCTCATCGAACCGACAAGCGGAGAGGTGCTCTTCGAAGGAAAGGACGTCACGAAGCTTTCGAAGCATGAGATGCGCCACATGAGAAAGGACATGCAGATCATCTTCCAGGATCCGTATTCGTCCCTTGACCCGAAGAAGACCGTGAGCCAGATCATTGCTGAGCCCATCAGAGAGAACAGGATTCTCACCGGACGGCATGCAATAGAGGACAGGGTCCTTGAACTCATGGATACCGTAGGACTGGCGGAGCGTTACATCAACACGTATCCTCACGAGCTCGACGGCGGAAGAAGACAGCGCATCGGAATCGCGAGAGCGCTTGCGATGGAGCCCAAGCTCATCATCTGTGACGAGCCTGTCTCCGCTCTCGATGTCTCGATCCAGGCACAGATTTTGAACCTTCTGAAGGATCTCCAGGAAAAACTGGGCCTGACATACATCTTCATCACCCATGACCTCTCGGTCGTCAACCACTTCTCGGATGACATCGCGGTCATGTACCTCGGACAGATTGTCGAGAAGGCGCCTGCAGAAGAGCTCTTCGAGAATCCGATACACCCCTACACACAGGCTCTGCTCTCCGCCATTCCCATTCCGGAACTCGGACACAGAAGGGAGAGAGTCAAGCTCAAGGGAGAGATTACATCTCCCATCGAGCCGCCGGAGGAGTGCAGATTCGCAAAGCGCTGCCTCGAGTGCAATGAGGAAGTGTGCAGGAGCGCGGTCCCGAAGCTCATCGAAGTCAGGCCGAATCACTTCGTGGCATGCCCGCTCAAACAGTCTCAGCTCGGATTCTGAATGAAAGGGGACTCGTAAAAAGAGTCCCTTTTATATAGACTCTAACCATGACGAAGAAGTTCTTCCAGATAACGAAACACACGGACATCGAGCTCACCGCCTTCCTCGAGAAAAACAGGAAGGAGGGTAACTTTCTTGTAAAGGTCACTGGGAATTACTTCTATTTCGAGAAAAGGAATGACGACCGTCCCGTCTGCGCTCTCTCCCTCTACGCGCACGGAAGAGAGGTTTCGACTGAACTCCAGGTGAGGGAGGAACTGGTGTTCCTCAGGGAGAAGGGCTGGGATTCAATCACTGTCGGACGCCCGGAAACGATGGACGACAGACGCCGCCACGTCTACCTGAGGGCTGAAGCTGACAATCCCGAGACTCTCATTCCCGATGAGGAGAGCGAAAGGAAAGCGGAAAGAAGAGGAAAGAGAAAAGCACTCTCGAACCTGATACTCTGCGCATTCTACTTCTCCGCATTCTTTCTGTTGATATCACACAGCATGGCGAAGGTCACATCGTCGAACTCCTACATATTCTCGTTCGCCGTTCTTTTTGTATTCCTTGCTGTCTGTACGGTCTATTCGGTCGGAGCCTTCATCGAGAGGTTCTTCAGAAGAATAAAGAAGCCTCTTCTCGACTTCTCCACGCGTCTTGTCTTCTGGTTTCTTCTTGCATTCGCGGTCTTCCTTCTCCTCGATTCATTCCTCAGTGAGAAGAAGAGCAGCGAAAGCATCAGGATAGGAAGCTCGTCCTATAAGCTTTACTCGGACGAGATACCTCTCACACTTGAGGACCTCGGAGGCTCAACGGATGGAAGCTACAGAACAACGACGGCGTCAGAGTCTTCATCCGTCCTTGCATCCTATTCGTCATACTTCGACGAGAGCTTCGGCCTTGAGGAGGGGGAGAGCGTCTACGACGAAGCGGAGATGAACGAGGTCTCATACATCTCCTATTCCATATTCACGACGGCAAGCGATACCCTCAGAAACATCGTCGAAGATGAAATCTACCCCTACAGCGACAGAACTGAGGTTTCCGTTCCCGGAGCAG
>CAZKIT010000246.1:0-2240 GCA_964552905.1 uncultured Spirochaetaceae bacterium | reverse complement strand
ATAACGATTTGGGGACAGAATGGCTTTTTTGATTGACGGAATATGCCAGTAATGATAATAGATAGTCTACTGTGAATGCCCTAAGTATTCACTTTCTCGTGACTCGAGTGTTAGAAGATATTCATTGATGAGCTTAGAAAAGCTCATGAAGCGCAGGTCCATATGGTTTTGTATGTAGATGAAACTGAGTGCTACGATTATTTTATTGTTACAGGTCTCCTTGTAAAATCAAGGGGTGATGTCGAGCTTGCATACAAAAGACTCTGCAAGAAAGCCCATCGACTCAATATATCTCCAAAGAAAAAAGCGGAATTGTTCATGGAATTTAAATCAACACTTATCGATCGGGACTATCAGCAGTTAAAGAGGGTAATGCTTGCAGAGTTAGGCCTTTTTGAGCATGGAGTCATTTACACCTGCCATATAAAGAAGGATAAAGTTTTCTATCAGAGGGATAAGGAGAGAGCTTATTTGAACATGCTTTCGCGGATTGTCAGTTCAATAAAAGAAAATACGGATGTTGTGTTTGACCGTTTTAACAAGACTGACTTCGAGGCAAACATCATAAAGAAACTCAGTTCTGCTAACAACGTGAACGCAGTATATGCAGCAGATTCTCAACGGGAACCTGGAATTAAGTTCGTAGATAACCTCTGTAGTGTAATAAGGTTACACAAGACCAATACTGATTATGATGGTTTTTATCAGATTATCGAAAATTCAGTGGTTGAAGTTTGACATCGTGTGTTTTTTGTGTTATCTAATAATCAGAAGGTGATGACCTCCTGGCGGTTTGCGAGCTGGGTGTACGGGTAAACGTAGGATCATCAACTGAGTATTTGTATTTCACAGATAGAGGGTGATGACCTCCTGGCGGTTTGCGAGCTGGGTGTACGGGTAAACGTGGGATCATCACCGTTTTTTTATGCTACTTTTCGTGTCTACGTATCGACTCTATTCTCTGGGCAAGTGTCGGATGGGAGTATTCCGTCACTACAATCCAGGGATGGGGATTGATCTCCGCCAGGGCTTCGTTCATGAGACGCTTGAGTGCGCTGACGAGTGCCTCTCCGTAGCCTTCTTCTGCGGCGAACGCATCCGCTTCGTATTCGTGCTTCCGGCTTATCGAATTGAGGAAGGTGTTGAACGGAATGGTTACCGGCCATGTTATCGTACTCAGGAGCAGGAAGGCGAAGAAATAGTTCGCTTCCCCGAAGCCGAATGCCGTGAAGAGTGCGGAGAATTCAAGAAGAATTCCGAATGCGGCTATCATGATGACGGAGCTTATGAGACTGAAGGGTAGTGTCTTGAGCACATGCCTGTATTTTGCATGTGCGAATTCGTGTGCGAAGACTGCCACGATTTCGTCTGTCGTGAAGTTGTTCATGAGGTTGTCGTCTATCGATATGGTCTTCTTCCTGAGCCCCGAGCAGAATGCGTTTGCCTTCGTCGTACGGCGCGAAGCATCCCTGACGACGATTCTCTTCACCTTTACGCCGTACTTCGTGCAGAGGGAGAGAAGCTTATCCCTGAGTTCTCCTTCCTCAAGAGGTGTGAAGGAGTTGAAGAGTCTCATGAAAGGCATGAGAAGAAGGTTTGCAATGAGCGAGAACAGCATTACTGCGGCTGCAGTCCAGACTATCGCCATGATTCCGAAGCGTGTGAAGAAGAATATTATTACCGATATGAGGAGAGACGTGAGTATCATCGAGACGATGAAAGACTTCATCCTGTCGAGGAAGAAAGTCTTCTTAGTCGTCTTGTTCATTCCGTACTTCTCCTCGATGACGAATGTGTCATAATAGGAAAACGGTATTTCGATTATCTGGCCTATGAGTGTGAAGATGAGGATTACGAGAATGTACCTGGGGTAGATGTTGATATTACCGAGAGCATTGAATACAGCTGCGTAGACATTGCATACGAGGAAGATGAAGTCTGCCGTCATCTCGACTGCCGACGAGAGAAGCGCAGTTCTGAGGTTATCCTTCTTGTATGCCTTGTAGATGTTGTATCTCTCGTTGTCGTAGACGTCCTTCACTGCATCCGGAAGGGGACGCTTCGCGGCTTGAGCCGAGAGATACAGAAGAACGAGGGAGTATAGCTCCTCTGCTATGAAGAGACTGATGACAAGAGCTCTAACCATTGATGTATGTCTCCTTTTCCTCCTTCAGACTGACCAGCATGTGAGAAGGTGCGAACATCAGCGTGAAGAGAAGAAGTATGTAGTTGCTGTCGAT
>CAZKIT010000245.1:0-2246 GCA_964552905.1 uncultured Spirochaetaceae bacterium | reverse complement strand
GTAATCAGTTACTTCATTTTCTCTGCCCTGCTGTTTTCCTTATAACATGCCATACCAAAGCTGTAAAGGCAGAACCTCACACTTGATGGTCATTGCACTTCTTTCATGACACCGGTCTGTTGCCGAAGTGAAAATGATACCTGCCGGATCTTCAACCTCAACCCCTGTCAAGATGAATATCCTTCGTATATGAGTAGGAGATTACCTCGTCCTGCTTCGTTGCGAGGTACCCTTTTCCCTGTGTGAGTAGTCAGATATCTCGGCCGGGCCGAAATCCCTGAGAATAGAAATATGCGATTAAGAACATCCAGTTCACGGGCAGAAAGAACACCGTCCGGCATACTGCAGAGGGGAATCACCTGATGCTTCTCGTATCCGTTCTCGGAAACGACATCAGTTCGGACGACATCATCGGCAGCCATCACTTCCAGGAGAAGATCTGCATTTCGTACGGCAGATGTATATATCTCAGTCCGGATATCGAGATTCCGTCCTTTCTGTAGAAAATCATGTCCGGATAGTTGAGAGGCTTCATCAGCTTTGTCTTCAGGAGTCCCGGACACCGTGAGGAGAAGAAGATAACAACCGCGCACACCTTCCCGTAGTCGAACTTCCTGAAGCCGTTCTCTACTGAGGACTGACACAGGGGAAGAACATCCCGATGGACATGTCTTCAGGCCGTTTTCCCTTATTCTTCTCAAGCTTATCAACAGTTACCATAAGCCTGCGTTTCTGCTTCTCGTCCAGCGTCGTCTCGTTCTCGGCGAGGTACGCCCTCATATTCCCGGGTTCCGCAGAAAAAAACAGGAGGCTGTTATGTGCCTTGTTCTGCAGAGAGCCGTTCTCGTATCTGAAGATGGTCTTGTCTCCCCGGTTGAGGAGTATGGCAAAGCTTCTCTGACTAAGGCCGTACTGCTCTCTTATCTTCCGAATCTCTTCCGGAAGAAGAAGCTTATGTTTTCTGCGATATTCATTGCAGGCTTTTACAAGAGTAGCAGAATCCAGTTCCTCCGAGAAAAGTTTCTCAACACATTCCGGACAGGCTGCAGTCTCTGCCCTCAACTGTCATATGCTCACCGAACACCTTGTCTCTGCACGGGATATATCCCGGCTTCAACTTTCTTTCCGCATCTTTCACAATACAAAGTCATTGCCTCACCTCCCAGCAAACTTGCAATCATCCTCATAAAACTCAGACACTTGTACTTACTGCAGCTTATCGAGTAGACACCGAATATAAATATGTGCGGTCATATAACCGCAATATTTATTGAATCTGCGAAACAAATCCTTTTTATCCTGCGGTCTCTGAATTGGGAAATCTACTGTCGGTTATCTTCCGCCGGGATCGGCTCTGTATGCTCCGCTTTCTTCCCCGCTTTCCTGACATATACGATTGCAGTAACCAGTGTGATTATACCCACAAAGGCCAGGACGACGGACACAATGGAGAAATACTCACTGATTTCCCTCAGCGCACTGCTTACTCCGCTGTCATAGGCGCCGTGCATCAGGAACGGAATCAGGATGCCGAGCACAGTGTATATCCTCTTTCCCGTCTTCATCGACTTCGCGACAAAACATCCCATGATGAATCCATACCCGCAGTGCATGGCCATGATGCCCCTCGCAATCATCTTCCCCGGATTGAGTCCGAAAGCGTAGAAAACGGATTCCACAAGGCCGAATCCGATTCCGATAATCATCATCGCTGATATGATATCGAGCTCCGAACACGGATAGGGATGCTTTTTAAGGAGGCGTCTGAGTGACGCATACTTCACGCATTCTTCCGCAAGTGCCGCAACGATGAAGTTATGGTAGAGGGCAACGACTACACTGTTCATGCCGAAATGAGTCATCAGAAGCTCAAGTCCATATAACGGAACAAGCGCCAGAATCAAGATCAGAGGAGCCCAGACGGCTCCGCGTACGAACGCTTTATTGCAGAAGCTGCGGTATTCCTCATCACCGCCTTTTCTTTTCCTGAGCCAGAGGAATATGAGAATAGGAGGAAGAAGCGAAAGAACGAAAGCCAGTATTATGATTACGACTGCCATGTTTATACCCTGAGATGCCTGAAGGCATTTCCCTTTATTTGAATTCTGAAGAGACAGTACCCTTCAGTGTCTGCGCTATTGTACAGAGCATCTCCGGCCTCTTCAAGGTACGAATACGTCCATTATTACTCCCTTTCTTCCCTGATTCCGAGAAAAGGACCCCAGTAATGAACAGAAACAGTTTAT
>CAZKIT010000244.1:0-2251 GCA_964552905.1 uncultured Spirochaetaceae bacterium | reverse complement strand
CCATACGGAACGTCATCGGCAGGAAGAGTGCGATTGCCATGGTAGTCGAAAGACCCGGAATTGCACCGAATATAAGGCCGACTATGACACCACCGAACATCAGAAGGACATTCGGAAGAGTAAGCATAGAAATTGCTGTTAAGAAATATTCACCCATATTCTACTCCTTAAAGAAGTCCGAACGGCATAAGGGGAATTCCGATGTTGAAGCCGTAGCGGAAGAGAAGCGAAAAGACGAGAGTACAGCCGAGAGAGACAATAAGCGTCGTCAGATCCGGTTTTTTCTCCTTCATGATGGAAATTTCAAGAAGAAGGAAGAGAAAACCGATAATGAAGAATCCGAGTATATCAAGAAGGAGTACACAGGCTCCCATGACGATGACGGACATAATCATCGACTTCAATTTTCTCTCATCTTCTCCCTTGTCATCGTCCTTTTTGAATTCAGATATGACACAGATGATGCTGGCAACGGCGAATATCGCAATAATCGCACGCGGAAAGAATCTTGCACTTATTGACTGCTGAGCCTGTGTCTTCGCCTGCTTTATCGAGAATGTCCCGATAAAGAAGGCAAGTGCGACAGCAAAGAGAAACACTGCCATGCCGATTCTCAGCATCTTACTTCTACTCATTTTCATCTCAAACCTCTCTGAAGAAGCATATCACGGCCGCGGAAGAGCTTGTCGGGATCCTGGAGCGCAGCGTTGAAGTCATACTTCTTCTGCGGCAGTCCCGTGAGCTTTCCATCCTTTACATAATCAAGATCGGATCCGTAGAGATGTTCCATGAGCTTCTTCTCCAGGTCCTTCCTGATATCCTCATACTCTGGATTGTCTATCTCATCCCTGAGTTCACACGGGTCATCAACAAGGTTGAAGAGCTGGAAGATATTACCCACCGGATAATAGATCAGCTTCCATTCCTTCGTTCTGATCATCCTCGTCGCCCTGTCGTCCTCCCAGAGTTCTCCGTAAGAATAATCTCTGTCCCAGTCTTCGGTAAGAGACTTTCCCTCTACATTCTCCGGTACCGGAACACCGGCAAGAGTCAGTAGAGTCGGCATCACATCCCTCAGCTCCACTATCCTGTCGTCTGTTCTGCTGCATTCCATGCCGCATGATGCAGGAGGAGACAGGATGAACGGGACTTTGACGCAGGGCTCGTACATCAGGAACTTTCCAAACGATCCGTGGCGTCCCAGCATCTCGCCGTGGTCGGCTGTGAAGAGAATGACAGTATCCTCCAGGAGGCCCTGTTCTCTCAGCGTTCCTATGACAAGTCTTATCTGATGGTCGATGTACGTGCAGGAAGCATAGTATGCCTTCTTCGCGTTGTCGGAGATTGCCTTCGAGGAAGTGTAGTACCTGTAAAGCGAGCTGTAGTACGTGTAGCCGAACGGAAGATCGTCCATATCCTTCTTCGTCCATTCTCCGAAGAGGGGCGAAGAGAACTCCACGCCGTTGTACATGTCGAGATAGTCCTTCGGCGGAACAAGAGGCGGATGCGGAGCCGCATACGAGAGGTACCAGAATGCAGGTCTGTCCGGGTCGCGTCTGATGATTGTCTCGCACATCTCGCGTGTCACCCAGTTCGTCGCATGGTACTTCTCCTCCATGTTGAACGGACGGTAAGAGTAGTTGTTGTTGCACATGCTGTGCGAGAACTCCTCACCGGCGTGTCCGTTATGGGCAAGGTACCTTTCGTAGTCGTCCTGAGACATGCCCTTCTTGTGGCGTCCCTCCTCGTGGAGGATGACATCGTCGAATCCGATTCTGTCACGCTGCGGATAGACATGGAGCTTTCCGACTGCATATGTCTGATAACCGTTGTCGCGGAAGGTCTTTGCAAGTGACGGGATGTCCGAGGGCATCCTCAGCTCTTCGTTGAATACCCTGTCGCCGTGGGTCCTGCTCGTGACACCGAGCATAAGTTCCCTGCGGGCGGGGATGCAGACCGGCGTCGTCGATACGGCATTGGTATACCTGATGCCGTAACGCGCAAGCTCGTCCAGTGTCGGGGTGAAGATTTCACTGCACCCCGCACAGCCGAGGTAGTCCCCCGACCACTGGTCTGCCGTAATAAGCAGTACGTTCTTATGTTCAGACATTCTTCAGTTTTCTCCCAGGAGCTGCGGTGTGTACTTCTCGTATGTTGCCTTTGCTTCCTTAAGAAGTGCGATGGACTCACTCTGGCTCTTGAATTCGGGTGTGATGAAGTACTTTGCAAAATCAGCCTTTGCATCTTCATT
>CAZKIT010000243.1:0-2264 GCA_964552905.1 uncultured Spirochaetaceae bacterium | reverse complement strand
TCCAGAAAACAGCATCCGAGCTCAAGCTTGAATATTGTATAGCTGTAAAGGGTATTGTCAGGAAAAGACCTGACGAAATGATCAATCCTGACATGGAAACGGGTGAAATCGAAGTCAAGGCAACAGACATCCAGGTACTGAGCCAGTGTGCAGTACTGCCGTTCATGATTGAAGACGAGAACAGTGCAAGAGAGGATCTCAGACTCAAGTACAGATTCCTCGATCTCAGAACAAAGGGAATGCAGGACAGAATCAGACTGCGCCACGAACTCATCAGATCCATACGCCAGTACTTCTACAAGACAGACTTCTATGAAATCGAGACTCCAACCCTCATCAGATCCACTCCCGAGGGTGCACGAGACTTCCTTGTACCTTCAAGAATATATCCCGGCAAGTTCTTTGCCCTTCCGCAGTCACCCCAGCTCTACAAGCAGATTCTGATGGTCTCCGGATTCGACAAGTACTTCCAGATTGCACGCTGCTACAGAGACGAGGACCCGAGAGGAGACAGACAGCTCGAGTTCACCCAGCTCGATATCGAGATGAGCTTCGTCAAGCGTGACGATGTTCTCGCTCTCGTCGAAGACCTCTTCGGCTACGTGTTCAAGGATGTCATGAAGACCGAGATTCCCGCTCACTTCAGAAGAATCACATACCATGATGCAATGAACACATACGGCTGCGACAAGCCGGACCTCAGATTCGGTCTCGAAATCAAGGATGCTGCCGACTGGGCAAAGAATTCCACATTCTCGCTCTTCGTCGACACACTCGCTTCAGGCGGCTATGTCAAATACATCGTCGCACCGAAGACAGAAGGCCACGACTATACACGAAAGTACCTCACAGAGCTTGAGGACGCTGCAAAGATCTACGGAGCAAAGGGTCTCTGCTGGATGAAGGTCGATAACGGCGCACTCTCAGGTGGTGTCTCGAAGTATTTCGCAGGCCATGACAATGAAGTTCTCGCTGCAACAGGTGCAAAGGACGGCGACGTCATCCTCATGATTGCGCATGACAACTGGAAGAAGTGCTGTAACTCGATGGGCGCTGTCAGAAGCAAGCTCGGTGCCAACCTCGGCATCATCAAGCCGGGCTATGAGTTCTGCTGGATCATCGACTTCCCGCTCTTCGAATACAACGAGGATGAAGGCCACTGGGAAGCTGCACACCACATGTTCAGCATGCCGCAGGTCGAATACCTCGACACTCTCGAGAGCGATCCTGGTTCAGTAAAGGGCGACCTCTACGACCTCGTGCTCAACGGCTACGAGTTGGCTTCGGGTTCCATCAGAATCCACGACATAGAGCTGCAGAAGAGAATCTTCCGTATCTGCAATATCCCGGATGATGTTGCGGAGCACAAGTTCGGCTTCCTGCTCAATGCCTTCAAGTTCTCACCGCCACCACACGGAGGAATCGCACCCGGCATCGACAGACTCTGCATGATCTGTGCCGGCCAGTCTTCCATCAAGGAAGTCATCGCATTCCCGAAGAATACGGCGGCACTCTCACCGATGGACGACTGCCCGAACTGGGTAGACCAGAGTCAGCTTGACGAACTCGGACTGATTATCGACGAAAAGAAGAAAGCTACAAAATAAGCTAAGAGGCCCCCGGAAAAAACGGGGGTCTTTCATCAGCCATTAACCTTCCAGTATCCGTTCTTGTTCGAACCGACTCGCTCGATAATGGCCATTTTCTTTAAAGAAGAAATATATCTGTCAACTGTTGTCTTGCCAATACCGAGAGACTTCTCCAATTGCACCTTTGTGATATTAGGATTGTTTCTTATTTCAGCTAATACTCTTTCCTGCGTTGCATTCAGCCTAGGCGAATTAGAGTTACCAGATTCTGTAAATCCATCACAGCGTAGTCACTCCTTATATCTTTTTATTACCATATGGGGTTCAAAAAGCACGAGGATGGGGTAATAAATGGGGTGATAAATGGGGTAATAAAGTATAAAATTTATTTCAGATATAGTAACAAGTTACTTTAGAGTACATTATCCCTGTTCAAAATAATATGTGGGTAATAAATGGGGTGATAAATGGGGTAATAAACGGGGTGATAAAAATGAGAGCTGTCAGCTTCCATTCACCGACTGTTTTGAGATCGCCAGGATACAATTGCATCATTATCCAGAACCGAGAAAAATCATGATTGCTTGCTTTTCCTTCTTTCCTTTATTCCCCTTCTCGGACAATAATAAGGAAGGTTGAGAGAAAGAAGGTTTTATGGCACGCATAGAGAAGATT
>CAZKIT010000242.1:0-2286 GCA_964552905.1 uncultured Spirochaetaceae bacterium | reverse complement strand
CTTCCTCGTTTGCGATGACGACATCAGCATACTTCACGAGTTCCCTCATGACTTCGGGAGCAGTCTTTCCGTACTTCCAGAGCTTCTTTCTGTAGTTGAGGTCGATGGATACTGTTGCACCTGCCTTCTTTGCTGCCTTCATTGCCTCGAGAGCGCAGTCAGCTGCTTCCTGGCTTACTGCCGGGGTAATGCCGGTTGTATGGAACCATGAAGCACCCTTCATGATTTCATTCCAGTCGAAATCCGACGGCTTCGAGTTTGCAATGGCAGAGTTTGCTCTGTCATAGACGACGAGAGAAGGTCTCTGTACAGCACCTGTCTCGAGGTAATAGATTCCGAGTCTTGCATCCTTGACCATGTTGATGGAGGATGTATCGACGCCGTACTTCATGATTTCACGCTTGCATGCCTCGCCGACAGCGTTGTCCGGAAGAGCCGTGACGAACTTGACGTTACCGCCGAATATTGAAAGAGAAACTGCAACGTTAGCCTCTCCGCCGCCGAATGTTGCCTCCAGAGCCGGACTCTGGAATAATCTCTCATGCTCAGGGCTTCTGAGACGGAGCATGATTTCGCCGAATGTTACATATTTCTTGTCTGACATATCTGTCTCCTTTCGATTTTTTTCTCCATTCTGTTTTCGAGGTTTCCAAGAGTCAACAACATGTCTGAATCTTCCGTTAATTAGTCGGTTTTTATGTGTTATAGTTTTGTCAATCGGAGGAAAAAAATGAAGGAATCTGAATTATTTGAATTTTTCCATACACTCGGAATCGTTCCGGTTGTGAAGATCGATGATGCCGACAAGGCTGAAGCTCTTGCAGGAGCAATGTGCCGCGGCGGTATCAACTGTGCTGAAGTCACATTCAGAACAGACGCAGCAGAGGAAGCCATTAGAAGGATGGTAAAGGCTTATCCCGAGATGGTCGTAGGTGCAGGCACAGTCCTCAACCCGGAGACAGCAGAGAAGGCAGTCAAGGCAGGTGCATCCTTCATCGTCTCCCCCGGACTCGACGAAGACACAGTCAAGTGGTGCCAGAAGAACAACGTTCCAGTGACACCCGGCGTATGCACGGCAAGCGAAGTCCAGAAGGGCGTCAACCTCGGTCTGAAGGTTCTCAAGTTCTTCCCCGCTGAATCATCAGGCGGCGTCAAGATGCTCAAGGACCTCGGCGGTCCGTTCCCCGGCGTCAAGTTCATGACGACAGGCGGTATCAACCCGGACAACCTCGCAGACTATGCAAAGGCAGGCAACGTACTTGCAGTCGGCGGATCCTGGATGGTCAAGGCTGATCTCATCAACAACGACAAGTGGGACGAAATCGAGGCACTCTGCCGCGATGCAGTCACAAGAATGCAGGGCTTCGAGCTCGCACACTTCGGAATCAACGCAAACGGCAAGGATGATGCAGTTGCAATGACAGAGAAGCTCGGCAAGTTTGGAATGGCAGTCAGCGAGACAAGCAAGGGCTTCTTCATGGACAAGTCAATCGAAATCATGAACCTCAACGGCCCCGGCACACACGGCCACATCGGCTACAAGGTCAACAACATCGCACGCACGATGGCTTACGTAAAGAAGCTCGGCTACACAATCAATGAATCCAGCTTCACATACGACGCAAAGGGCAAAGTCAAGTTCTTCTACGTCAACGAGGAAATCGGCGGCTTCGCTGTTCACTTCATCCAGAAGTAAGCGCGTAAAAGTGCACGAACGGGGTACCTTTCCGGGTACCTCGTTTTTGTTGGAATGAATCCGGCACAGAATGTTTGTCGATTGGAATCCTGCCCTTTCATGATGCGGACAGCCGGACAATTGAAAACGTATGTTAAAGCTGTTTCCCCTGCACCACCTTCATGACAGTCCTTGCGTCTCAAGGGAAGATTGAGGAGCACCGTGAATCAGTTCGGCTTCGTCGCCTGAAAGGCATTCACAGCCGGGAAACCCCGATATTTCTTTCCTCCAGCTCTTACACCTGATACCTTGATACTCCGTTTCCCGTTATATTCCGGCCCCTGAAAGTTAAATTCCACTCCGATATTCACCATATATGTAAAGTGGATGTAAAAAATGAAGCCGGCCGTCATTTTTGAATTGCGTTTTGTTTGCACATTTTGTTAGAATTACTACATTCCCACCGGAGAAGGTTCCTTCTCAGGTCAGGTGAAGGATGGAGGAAAAAATGAAAAGATTCAAGAAAATCACATTGATTGCATTTATGCTCATTATCAGCATGACGATGGTCTATGCTGAAGGCGAACAGGAGGCTGCTGCTCCAGTTGCTG
>CAZKIT010000241.1:0-2287 GCA_964552905.1 uncultured Spirochaetaceae bacterium | reverse complement strand
CAAGAGAATCACAAATCTGAAGCTCTTTCTTTGTATATTTCAAGTCTTCAGTCATCTTTGTGAGAGTTCTTATTTCTCCCGGACCCAAGACAATACAAGAATCAGCCCCGACAGTTTGAGAGAAAGCGCTACATCCCGGGCTAAGGAACATAAGACCCAAGAGTATCTTTTTTAAAGTTGTATTCATACATATTCTTTCTAAGGATTTTAATACACTCAGGAATCTCAAGAGTATCTAAAGTTTTCAAGGTAGAATCTCTTTGTTCCTGGATAGAAGTTCTTTGCGACGAAAAAGAATCTATTACAGACTCTTCCTTGATCACTACCGATCTAAGAGAATCAATAATAGACTCATTAGTATCTTTAAGAACTTCTATTTGTCTCTTATTTAACCAAAGCATATAACCCATGCCTAAGATTAAGAGAAATAGAAAAACATTCTTAAATTTTTGTAACATATATTCCTATTCTAAATTCAGTCTTATCTGTTTTCCGATAATTAATGAACTTGTGAAATACCCCAGGTTGACCATCTTTGATTTGTACACAATAGTCATCCCAATTTTCTATTTTCTTAAGAGTATCGGCCAACTTCTGACGATACATTGAAACAGAATAATCTCCGCAATTCATCTTCTCAGTTAAGTCAGATAATAGATTTTCTGCATCTTCTTTTCCCAACACCTCTACATCATCAGGAATTGGGGAGGGATATTTCTTTATTTCATTTTCTTGGAGATCTGATAATACATTAAGAAAATCTCCATACTCATCACTTCGGATAGATTCAAGTTCAACCAGTCTTGCTTCAAACCCATAATCAGATTTTGAAATAAGATCACGTATGTTCTTGAGCATATCGAATGAGGTTGTAATTCCCAGAGAAATAAAGTATCCAAAAGGTCTTACCAATGTTTCCCCATCTACCGAGTTTACATTGAAAATCTTGAAGGGAGGTTGGTAAAATAATTCTACTATATCTCGTAGGATAATTTTATAATCAGTGTTCATTCTGAAAATTTCTTACTTTTAAATTTTTAAATACTCGTTCACATTTGCTCCAACCATAATTGAAAGCATATAAATCATAACCGGACATTCCGTCAGTTACCTGTTCCCATTCATCTAGGTAATCCTCAAAATCAGATATCAAAACCATAACAGCTTCTTCTCCATACTTAGATTTAAAGTATTCGATTCCTTTTGCCATTCTGGTTCCACCCCCGACAGATATATGTGGGACGGGTTTCTTTGGATCTATGTCGGTAAGATAACTACATAATCTAGTTGACCATGCTATTATATCATACTTCAACCCTTTCCGTATGTTTTTCATCTTGGTAGCAATCGATCTAAGTATTCGTTTTACCAGATCTGTATTCATACTACCAGAGACATCAATCAGGAAGACAATTTTAGGATTTGTTGTATGTCTAGCTTTCATATGATACGTCGGGGCCATTATAGTCCGGTTGATTCCTCGATTGTAAAGGTAGAGATTATCTTTCTTGAGAGTAAATGAACATACCTTTGTTTTGAAATTTCGGATAACCTCATCAATCGCCATGTCAACCGAGTCTTTGGGCCCATCATTTGGATCTACATAACCAGAAGCACCACCTGACGAACCACAACCATCTCCTCCGTTGCTTTGGATTTGGCCTTTCTCACGTTTATCATCCGCTTCATCACGAGATTCTGTCCCATGATCCATAACTCCACCATCTTGATTTGAGTTTGGGTCTTCTCTGATGCCTTTATATTTATTACCTGAATTTCCTTGACCCTGACCCATACCTGCCGAGTTCATAAGATCATCAAGAGACTGTATACCTCCATCACCAAGAGCATCCTGTAAGTCTTGATCTGTCACATCTGATGTATCACCATTTCCACCATTCTTAAGGGAAACTAACATCTTGACAAATTGATCCAAGTTCTTGATAATCAGAATAAGATACTCTGGATACGTAAGATCTGTCGGGAATGGAGAACCATCCTTAAGATGATAACGTTCAGGAAGCATTAATTTAACCTTGGAAGATGCGATTTGTTTGTTAATCTCATCCTTTACCTTTTTGAGATTATCTTTTTCCTCCTGGCTAAGATTTGGATCCTGATCTATTTTGTCAAGGTCTATTGAATTCCCGGCAGTCTTTAGTTTTTGATAGAATGGATTTTTCTCTACCATCACTTCGGTAATATCAGATTCCATTTCTTCTATATCCTCGGTAGACAAGATTTGCTGGTTAACCTCGAAGTCCATGGCAATATTATGAAGACTATG
>CAZKIT010000240.1:0-2304 GCA_964552905.1 uncultured Spirochaetaceae bacterium | reverse complement strand
TGCTTGATGAGACAGATAAGGATATTCTTTCCATCAAGGCTCAGATACTTGATCTGACAGATGCACTCGGTGAAAAGGAAAAGAAGAAAGAAGCGTTATCCAAAAAGCTCGAAAGCATGACTCTCCCCAAACTCGAGATAAAACTCAACGCTCCGGCAATACACCCAGGTGCCTCGGCTGTGGAGAGAACTGCGTTCCTTTTCAATCTCTTCCGGGGAAGACGCGATGCGTATGCAACGCGGTATCTGAAGAAGGAAAACGACAGCATAGCCTACTCGCCTGTCTGCGGTAACAGATTTCAGCCGGGATGCATTCTCAAACTTACGAAGGCAGAGAGAAACAACAGAAGCTGCCTCGACTGCGAGAAGAGAAGGCTCACGCCTCTCACACTCGATACCTATTACAACAGCAACATCAGGAACTACAACGAACGCGGCATCGGCGCTGTCGGGATATATCCGATGCTTCCCGGTAACATGTGCAGACTCCTCGCCATCGACCTTGACGAAAAGACATGGCAGCATGACGCCCTCGAAATTGCAGATGTGGCAAGACGGGACGGCTTCCAGATGGCCATAGAACGCTCCTTCAGCGGTAACGGCGCACATCTCTGGCTCTTCTTCAGCGAAGAGGTCCCGGCTGCCAAAGCAAGGGAACTGGCATTCTCCTTCATCGATAAGGCCTGCGAAAGATCGAAGGCCGTCAGCCTCAAGTCATATGACAGGATATTCCCGACGCAGGATACGATAACAAAGGACGGACTGGGGAACCTTATTCTCATGCCCATCGTCTGCTCGGCAGCAATGAGGAAAGAGAATCCGGGAACGGTATTCGTGGACAACAGCTTCGTCAAATACCCGAATCAGATCCAGTTTCTCTCATCCGTTCCGCAGTACACAAGGCGTGATGTGGAACTCTATCTTGTCTCATCCGCATGCTCAGCATCATCCTCTTTCCAGCTCTCTCCGTTCTCCGATGACGATGCAGATATACTCTGGAGAAACAGACTGCCCGCAGTATCACAGAAGGATCTGAAGACCGATGTTCTTCCCGTGTTCCTCTCTTCCGGACTCAGCATACCGAAAGCTGCACTCAGCGCCAGGCTCCAGAATGCACTGAAGAGACTCGCCCTTTTCACCAATCCCGAATACTACATAGCAAAGAACAGAAACAGGGGTTATATCCCCGACGGCATCAGCCTCTTCATAGAGACATTCATAGAGTCCAACGATGTTCTCCAGCTTCCGAGGGGGCTGAATGGAGCTCTTGAAAGGTATCTCACGCAGTCCGGAATCCCATTCAGGATGAAAGATAACAGGGCACACGATACAGGGCTCGATGCAGTCTTCAACGGGGAGCTGAGAAGCGAACAGACGGCAGCATTCGAAGCCCTCATGTCTCACGATATCGGGATACTCCAGGCGGCAACATCATTCGGTAAGACAGTCGTCGCCGCAAAACTCATAGCTGCAAGAAAGGAAAGGACACTCATACTTGTCCAGAGCAGGAACCTTCTCTCGCAGTGGAAGGATAAACTGCAGTCCTTCCTCACCGTAAACAACCCACCGCAGAAGCGGGAAGGAAAGCGCCTCAACAGAACAGGTATCGGGATATACGGAAGCGCGGCGGATTCTCTTTCATCCTACGTCGATGTAGCCATGATTCAGACAGTCTCGAGCAGAATGCCGGAGTTCATAAGGGAATACGGCATGGTAATCGTCGATGAATGCCACCACCTCGCCGCAGATTCCTTCGTGAAGGTCATGCACGCCATAAGGCCCAAATACGTCTACGGACTTTCCGCAACGGTGGAGAGGAAAGACAATCTCGAAAAGATAGTCTATGCCCAGTGCGGCAGTGTCATCTATAAGTACACGGCAGACAGGCTTGCCTACAGGCGCGGCATGACACAGGTATTTGTCCCGAGATTCACGTCTGCGACAAGCAGGACATCACTTTCCTCAAGATTCAGAAACAATGAAGCCCAGAAGGACATCGCATCAGACGGCACAAGAAACAGACTCATCATCTCCGACATAGAAAAGCTGAGACAGAAAGGAAGACGAATAGTAGTACTTACTCATCTGATAGACCATATAACCGAACTTGAAAGAATGCTCGGCGAAAAAGATATACCGACCCTTTCCATTCACGGCTCGATGTCCACAGCGGAAAAGAAAAAGACCCTCGAGAAGATAAACAGTCCCGATAATGACGCAGTAATCATCTCTACAGGACAGTTTCTAGGGGAAGGTACAGACATTCCCTATCTCGACACACTCCTCGTTGCCGCACCTGTCAGCT
>CAZKIT010000239.1:0-2319 GCA_964552905.1 uncultured Spirochaetaceae bacterium | reverse complement strand
TTATCGACTTTTCGCTCCTTTGAAGGGCTTTTTTGCCTTATAAACAGCGAAAACTCATACTTTTCTTTAGTTTTCGCAGTTTTAATGATATTCAAAGACCTGACGGAAGATACTTCGGATTTTACGGTTCACTGAAGAGATCCTTCAGTGTGATGGTGTTGCTAAAGACAGAACTGTAATTGTTGTACTTGAGACCGAATGTTGTTACCAGAGTAGTGTGGATAGCCATTCTTCTGGGAATATAATCCGAGAGTATTACTTCTCTTTCCTTCAGTTTCTCGTAGTAGCTTTTCGTGACTGTGAAGTCACTGCTGTAGAACTTGAGCTCACACATGTTTATCGTGTTGTCCTTCCGCCTTATGAGAAGGTCAATCTGAGTATCACTGTTGGCCCAGGCAGAGTAGGATGTCGTTACACCGCTGATTCCCAGTGCCTTCTTTATCTGTGGAATGTGATTGAAACAGACGTTTTCGAATGCGAAGCCGCGCCATGTGATGATTGAATGTGAAGCAACGTTTTCCTTCCAGAACTCTTCGCTGAGCATTTCTCTGTTTTCAACGAAATTCAGATAGAATATGCAGAAGGGATCTATGAGCTTATAGTATTTCTCGTTTTTCTTGACTCCGAACGGCACATACCTGAGGATGAATGAACTTGCCTCAAGAGTCATGAGGTCTTTCGAGAACTGTTCGTTGTCGGTTCTCTTCAGCTCTTTTGCTATCTCCTTCCTTGTATAACCCATACTCCTGTTGTTGAGCATCCTCACAATAGCCATGAGAGGCGAGGGGTTGTTGAATGTGGAGGCAAAGAGTCTCTCGAATTCAAACTTCAGTTTGGCTGTTTTGCTGAAGAAAATGTTGTCTATATTCTGGGCAAGACTCAGTCCCTTTGAGAAGTATTCAAGATAATACGGAATGCCCCCGATAATCATATAGGCCTGGGTGATATCATAATCGGAAAGCTTCACAAGTTTGAATTCCAGGAACTCCCTGCATTCCTTCAGTGTAAACGGCTCCAGCTTGATTTCATATGTCACGCGGTTGTAAAGTCCGCCGTGATTGTTGATGAGTTTGTTGAGAATCCAGGATGTGGCGCTCCCGCTTACTATCAGGAGAAGGTTGTCCCTCTTGCAACCCCAGTTGTTCCAGAATCCTTCGAGTGCCGTGATGAATCCCGAACGGGGAGTGTCCAGCCAGGGAAGCTCGTCAAGGAATACGACGATCCTTTCTTCTGTCTTTTTTGTTTCGAGAAACATCTCGAGCATGAAGAATGCTTCGAGCCAGTCCTTTGGAATTCTGCTCTCCTTCATGCCCTGTCTGACGAGCGAGAAATAGAACTGTTTCAGCTGATCCTTAAGCCCCTCAGCGGGCTCTGAAAGTCCGGTATGCTCAAATGTGATCCTTCCGGCAAACGTCTGGCTTATAAGGTAGGTCTTTCCGACTCTTCTTCTTCCGTAGAGAGCAACGAATTCAGCCTTCGGGCTGTTGTAGAGATCTTCCAGTTCCTGTCTTTCTTTTTCTCGTCCGATCATATTTGTATTCTACGGGTAGTCAAAACAGCGGTCAAGGGAGAAAATAGCGACTTTTCGCTCCTTTGAAGGGCTTTTTTGCCTTATAAACAGCGAAAACTCATACTTTTCTTTAGTTTTCGCAGTTTTGATGATTTCCTGTATGACGGGTCAGTCCCTGCTGAGGATGACGAGTCCGGGGGATGTTATCACAGAGCGGAATGGCTCTTCGCCAATCTGACAGTTCTCAAGAAGTTCATCTATAGACCTGTACCATCCAATATCTCTGAAGCTGTCGCAGTCAGGATATTTCCTCTCTTTTGTCATCATCTCCATGACATGGAACATACCGTCAGGCTCTCTGCAAAAACGATAGTAATGTCCCCTCCAGAGAAACTCCAGTCCCATGTACTTTTCTTCTTCGTCCGGTGATTCCCAGGAGAAGAGGCGGCCAAAGGAATATTCGTTCCTGAAGTCTCCAAGTCGCGTAATGTTCCTTCATCAAAAGTCCCTTTACTGGCTGTCAGAATCCAACAGAAAAAGCTTATTCCAATGTGACTGACAAGTCAGTTGTCGTACCCGAGGAGAGTGGAAGTAATCCATACGGTAACAGAAAAATGCTATGTGTTGTATCTGAGATAGCCGTCCTTCACGATACGGAATCTGTCCTCGAAAATCTCGTGCAGTACCTGTCTGCATGGAACACGTAGGACAGACTGTGAATTATCGGAACTCAGAACATGAAATGAAGTCTGAAAATGGGTTTCACAGAGCTTTATATAGGATTCCATATATGGTTGGGCTTCGCCTTC
>CAZKIT010000238.1:0-2378 GCA_964552905.1 uncultured Spirochaetaceae bacterium | reverse complement strand
TCATCATGAACATTTCCTTCATCGTTTCCTGCATGTTGAACGTGTTGCCGGACATGAGGTAATACACGAAGTCGACGGCCTCGTCGTCGACGGCCCTTCCGTAGTCTTCGAACATCGCCTTCGCGAATTCCCTGTACGGTTCAAGCCCTATGATGTCCAGGTCCATCGGCACCGCGCTCTTGTAGAATGGCTGGTTGTAGTCGAGGAACATCGAGCCGAGCATGTGTCTGGAGCTGCCGGAGAAGATGAATTTCGTGTTGTTCAGCTCCTGGATCTTGCTCCGCAGTATGGCGGCCATCCGTTCCGGGTAGTTCTCTATCTGCTGGAATTCGTCGAACACTATGAGGCCCGGCTTGTCCGAGCGCTCGTACTCGTCAAGTATCTCGTTGATGGTGAACACCGGGTTCGGCGTGGCGCCGAGCCCTATCGACGGCAGCTCGACTGACATCCCGTCGTACGAACCGAGGCTGACCTGAAGCCCCTTCGCGTAGGAGGCGAGGGTCTTCCACGTCTTGGTCGCCCTGGCGAACGGGGCGGCCATGAACCGGTTCTGCAGCTCCCTCTCGAACTCATATGCCGACATGGTCCCGTATATGTCGACATAGAGGGTGTTGTAGTTGCGGGCTATTTCGTCCTGCGCGAAGACGTGCTTGATGAGGCTCGACTTGCCGAGCCGGCGCGGCGCCTTCAGTACGACGTTGCTTCCGTTCTCGACGTGTCTGATTATCTCAGCGGTCTCCTTCCGCCTGTCGCAGAAATACCTGTCCGGGATGTCCGTTCCCGTGAAGAAGGGGTTCAAGGGCTTTTTTGTCGGCATGATTCTCTGTTTTTTTGAATTGCAATATAGGGATTGTTTATATTTTATGCAAAAAAAATAATTTATTTTTCATAAAATTCATACCGTAGCCTCCATCAGCTTCTTCAGGTCGACCTCCTCGACGAAGCCCCGTCTCGACTCTATCTCCACGGCCCCCCTGAAGAGGAACTTGAACATGTCCTCGATGCGGAAGAAGTCCGCGGGACGGACGGCGTACATCGTGAGGATGAACTTGCCCCTGTCCACGGTGACGGCCCAGAGGGGCCTTTCCCGCCGCGTCTCCTGCATCCAGGCGGCGCAGACGTCAAGGACCTCCGCGTCGCCGCACTCCGGACGGTGCTTCGCCACTATGTCGGCGTAGATGTCTATGGCCTTCGCGAAGCGGCCGTGGCTGAAGAAGAGCGTGCTGTCGACGGGGTCGGAGCCCGTCTCGAGGTAAAGCGCGAGCCGGCTGACGCAGGTGAAGAGGTCGACGGCGTTGTCCAGCCCTCCCGAGGTCGCGCCCGCGAAGATGGACGCGGTGCGCAGCATCAGGCCAATCTTCCCCACGCTTTCAAGGCTGACGGACTCCGTGTCGGGAGCCGCGGCCCTTTGCTCCAGGGCCTTCGCTATGGAGACGAGCGTCTGCAGGTCGGTGGCGCACGAAGGGCTGCGGAAGCCGAACCAGTTCAGCGGCTCCCCGTCCCCGTCGCAGTCGAACGGCTCCGCCCTGCGGTCGCTGACGGCGACCATCAGGGTCCTGTCCTCGACCTTGAGCTCTTTTATTTCAATCTTCTCCTCCTCGTAGTCGCCGGAGGAGAGATAGAGGTAGGCCGGCCCCGTCAGACGGGCCCCGCACCCCAGGTTGGAGATGATTTCCGAGAGCAGACGCTCCGCGTCCCTCCGGACGGTGTCCATGTAGCGCAGCATAGGTCAGTCGGTCACCTGGAAGTAGTATTCAAGGTCGTCGCCCCGGAGCGTCTCGCCGGCGTAGACGTCGGCTTTCTGCCACAGGTCGTTGTAGAGCGATGCGAGGTCCCTGTTCCCGTCGTGGTGCTGCCATATCTTGTGGTTCAGCACCATGACGAGCTCCGTGAGGTACTTGCAGTTGCTTTTCCACTCGTCGAAGGCGCGGTTGAAGGTGTCGAGCACGGCGGCTTTCCCGAAGCGGTCCGCTATCGAGAAGTCCGTCCAGAAGGTCGTCATCGGTCTGTAGCCGGTTTCGGCCTCTATGTTCCAGGCTGGTATGAGCATAATGAAAAATAGATTAAAGGGTTCCTGCGCCCCGACCGCCGGGGCGCTTGCAAGGCGGGAAGAGGACGCGGGGGACGCCTTCAGGTCAAGGGCGCGAAGCGGGAAACAGATGGGCAAAGCCCGTCTGTTTTCCCTTCGCGGCTGGGAGCGCACCCTTGACCGCGGCACGAGCGCCCTACCTTTGCCGCGGCGAAGCGACCCGCGGGCGGGAAGGGGATCCCTGTCCGGAGACGGGAGGAAGAAAAAAGAGAAGGGCAGCCGCGAGGCTGTCCTTCTTTCAGCGTCTTCTTCTGACGGAGACGTTCTCTTTCGGTTCGCTTTCCGGCAG
>CAZKIT010000237.1:0-2395 GCA_964552905.1 uncultured Spirochaetaceae bacterium | reverse complement strand
GTTTTTTTTGCAACACCTCTTTGTCTCTAAATAAAATAAAAAGGCTCAGGAAAACGTATCATGTCATCCCGGAGGAATACGAAGAACGCTGTTTCCGTACTGATGTTGTCAGCTCGGTGATGATGGTATGATTAAATCATCATCTCCGGACAGAAGGATACACGGCATTGGAAAATGTCCTCGTAATGGCTATAATCCTTACCAGGGCAGACAAGGGAAAATAAAATGAAAGACAGGAAGAATAACATAATCACGGCAGTCATCGTATTACTCGTGGCTGCAGTAGCAGTCTTTGCAGTGTTCAAATCAGAGGCGGATAACAAGGAAACGACAGTCCTTACTTCTACAGGTAACGGAAGAACACTCAGGATAGTCATGATAGGGAAACCCCTGAAGCCGTACGGCGAAACGAACTGCCGTGCCGAGCTCTACGAGAACGGGGAGAAGACGGCAGAGCAGGCCATAGCCGTGCAGAATGACGGCGAAGTCGTAAGCGCGGATAACTTCCGGATCTGCTGGCAGGAAGAAACCGTATCTGTATCCGTATCGGGAAGCGGACAGGAAGAAACGGACTTCGTCATAAGCTACGGAGTTGCTGAATGACACCAGGAGACGGGGAGCAAGCTTCCCTGTCTCTCTGAAACCTGGTATTATCCCCTTCATAATTCACAGCCACAGAATAAATTGTGAGATTCGGGACAAACTGTTGACATAGTCCCTTTTTCGATCTAGATCCGAGCTGACAGGGAGGCTCGTATGACGATTGTATGGGGAACGGAAGAGTGCGGAACAGGTCCCGATGAAGGAGAGGAAGAGGGAAGTTTATACAGACCCATAGGGGAATACTGCCTCTGCGGTTCAATCTTCCTAATTCTCTATTACAACGGTCCCGGGATTTATGAAATACTCCTGAATACTCCCTGGAACGATTATACTCTCTCTATCCATAAGACGATGCATGAAGCGAAGAAGCACTTCATGCGCCTTGTATCCTCTGCCGTTGAGGAAGATGCCCTCATACAGGATGAGTACGACGTAACGGTATGCCGCAGGAAGGGGGAGAAACCGAAGAACATTGAGGATGTCATATACGATGCGGTAAGCGGCACGCTTAAAAAGGCGATAGCCGATGAGCTTCTTTCCGTAAGCCGTACCATCCGCATCCGGTATGATGGCGAATCCTGACTGGAATCAGAAGGTGAGAAGAACATGCACGGAAACCTGATCATACTCAGCGAGAAAGAAGAGGTAGATGACAGGGATAACACTATCAGGGACTGTCTCCTCAGTTCTGAGGGATTCTTTTTCAGCTGCTTTGACTACATTGCCCCCTTCGATACCCCCGAAGAGAAGAGAGAAGCAGCCGACAGCTTTCTCGAAGAAGCAAGACAGTATGCCAGAGTCGACGGCAGCAGACTGACTTTCACGCTTCAAAGCGTTGCTGAATCTCTCTTTTCCTCTCCCGGCTTTCCCATATCCCGGGGTGATACCTTCGCAACATTCTGTGAATACAGGAAGTGGATGGAGACAAGAAACCTCTTCGTGTCACCGGTAGTGATCATCCTGGGAAACGGTTCCCTTTATCCGGGATACACGCTTCTCGATGTTCTTCTTGACCTTTACTGTCCTGACGCCCTGAACACGGAGAAACTCCCCGAAGAGGATAAAACGTTCACCTTCTACGTAGTGGATGCATTCAACTTCCACTTCTGATACCGTCCCGGAAAATAAGTAGAATCCGGAATTAAAATTTCCACAGTCCGCTTCATATAGGATGTATAATCGGAGAATCTGACAGGGAGGCGAGGGCGGATGATAGTCTACGAAGGAACAAAGGTTCAGTTCCAGGAGGAAATAAACAACAACACGATTCAGGACAAACTGGATAGTCTTTTCCTGTCTCTTGGAGTAACAAAGGAGAGTCTTCCCGAGTATAATTCCTGGAAGAATTCCCTTCCGAGAATGGCTAACATAATAGCCGACAGGGACATCGACGACGATGTCAGAGTCGCTCTCGAGTACCAGATACCTCTTACCTCCAAGAGAGTGGACTTCATGATAGCCGGCTCTGACGACAGCTCCAATGATACAGTAATAATAATAGAGCTCAAGCAGTGGGAATCCTGTCAGCCGACACAGAGGGAGAATGTCGTAAAGGCATTCACTGGCGGGGCTCTGAGGGATGTTGCACATCCGTCGCAGCAGGCATATTCATACGCAAAGCTTATAGAGAACTTCAATGAATCGGTGAGGGAGAATTCCATCTCCCTGAAACCCTGTGCATACCTTCATAACTACAGGGAGGAGGAAAGATCAAAACTGTGCTCGGACCGCTATGCCCAGGTTATAAACGTGGCTCCCGTATTCCTCGGTCATGACGGAACAAAGCTCGGAA
>CAZKIT010000236.1:0-2418 GCA_964552905.1 uncultured Spirochaetaceae bacterium | reverse complement strand
TCCATCTCAACAATAATAACGGTATGAAAAGTGCAACAGTATCTGTAATAGGAAGGCCGAGCAGCGGCAAGTCGACACTGGTCAACACAATCTGCGAGATGAAGGTGTCAATCACAAGCCCGACTCCCCAGACGACGAGGAACAAGATCAGAGGAATCTACACCGACCAGCGCGGTCAGCTCGTCTTCACTGACACACCCGGCTACCACCTCTCCGACAAGACCATCAACAAAAGGATGCAGGATGTGACTGTATCTGCACTGAAGGACAGCGACCTCATTCTCTACGTCCTCGACGGAAAGAGAAGCGCGAAGGAGGAAGAGGAGACAATCGCGAAGATGATCAGATCCTCCCGCGTGAAGACTGTTGCGGTAATCAACAAGAAGGACATCCTCACCGAGGAAAACATCAGCGACGCGAAGTTCTTCCTCAAAGAGAATCTCCCGAACACAGAGGTATTCGTCGCCTCCGCTCTCAACGACGACGGAATAGACGAAATCCTCATCGCCCTCTACGCTCTCGCCCCGGAGGGAGAGCTCATGTACGACGAGAACCAGTACACTGACCAGGACCTCGAGTTCAGGATAAGCGAAATCATCAGGGAGAAGACGATATCCAATCTGTCGGACGAACTGCCGCATGTAATATATGTGGAGGTTTCTGACCTGGAGTACAACGCCGAAACGAAGGAAGTCTGGATAAGGGCCTTCATCTGTGTCGAACGTGACGGACAGAAAGGCTTCATAGTCGGCCGTGGCGGCTCGAACATCAAGCGCATCGGAACTGAAGCGAGACGTGAAATCAGGCAGATATTTCCATCCTCGACAGTACGCCTTGACCTCCAGGTGAAGACAGCCGAAAAATGGAGACAGAACTCCATAATCCTCGACAAGGTGTTCAAGAACTGAGCATCACACCGTCAAATAACCGTTTTCTTTCAAAGAAAATGTTACAAATGAGCAATTTATGAGCTAACATATAGTCAGTGGAGTGCACATGAAAATTAATCTGAAGGAAAATCATGTTACCGAGTTTAAAACAAGCTGTAATGACGATTACCTCAAATGGGTCTGTGCCTTTGCAAACACAGAAGGCGGGAGCCTTTACATCGGTGTAGATGACAGTGGAGAAATCTGTGGTGTCCAGGATGCACACAGACTCTCAGAAGATATCCCAAGCAAAATCAGAAGCACAATGGGACTTATCTGTCCGGTCACACTACTCGAAACAGATGACAAAAAAGACTACATTAAAATAGAAGTCGAAAGCTACAGTTATCCCGTCAGTTTCAGAGGAAAATACTACAAGAGATCAGGCTCCACTCTTCAGGAAGTTAACGGAATAGAGCTCGAGAGAATGCTTTTGAGTGAGCAGAAAAGAACGTGGGATTCGATTCCGGTTTCTAACGTAACGGTCGAAGAACTAAGCTCTGAGGCATTCAATCTCTTCAGGAAAAAGGCAGAAGACACAGGGCGTCTCAGCGAGCAGGAACTCGCGATTACGAATAGTGCTCTACTCAGCAATCTTCACCTTACGGAAGGAAGATACCTCAACAGAGCTGCTGTCCTCGCATTTCATCCGGATCCTGAAAAATGGATAACAGGTGCATACATCAAGATTGCGTACTTCAGGAGTGACGCAGACATCGTCTACCAGGACGAGGTACACGGCCCACTCATTACACAGGTCGACAAAGCAATAGAGATTATATACACGAAGTATCTGAAAGCTCTCGTTTCCTATGAAGGAATCTACAGAAAAGAAACCTTTTTCTTTCCTAAAGAAGCCTTCAGAGAACTTCTCCTCAATGCAGTAATTCACCGTGATTACTTCTCCACGCAACCGGTCACCGTCAAGGTTACAGACAGTCAGATTAGAATCTGGAATCCAGGACAGTTACCGAAAGAAGTCACGCCAGATAATATCTTTTCGGAACATCTCTCAATCCAATGCAATCCTATTCTTGCCAATGTGTTCTTCAAATGCGGTATGATTGAAGCCTGGGGACAAGGCTTTCAGAAGATTCTCTACTATTGTAATCATTACAAGGCCAATACACCTGTGATAGATTTATCCCTTGGAGGAGTAACTGCACGATGCTTTGCTTCTGAATTCTACCAGAGATTGGAGAATGGAGAGACGCCATCGAAAGCCCCGGAAAAGGAGACAGAATCTGCAATAAAATCTGCGGGACCAGAAAGCCCTAATACCTCGGATAATACAACGCAGATGATTATTGATTTAATTAAAAACAATCCCAAGATTACCTATGTGGAGCTGACACAAAAAACCGGAAAATCAAAAATCACCGTTAGAAGATATGTACAAAAACTGTTGGCAGACGGTGTAATCAGGCGTGAAGGTGGAAGAAAACTGGGACAATGGATTATCTCCTAACAGAATCCACAGTCTGAGCAC
>CAZKIT010000235.1:0-2448 GCA_964552905.1 uncultured Spirochaetaceae bacterium | reverse complement strand
ATAGATCCTAACGACAATTATTCTAGGTAAAACTCGGTTGTAATCCTTTGATGTTCTTATAAGTGGACGATAATCGACTTATGTATAACTATTTGAAAATATACATAAGTCTTTTTTTATTAACAATTTAAAACATACAACAATGACAGAAGCAGAGAAACAGATTAATCTCAATGCAGGTTTTAAGCTTTCAGGTGGTGCTCCCCATACAATAGTTGAGACAGGAAGAGAAGCTCTTAGTGAAGTTCCTGAGAAGACTGATGAGGAAGTTTATGCACAGCCAGTAGAAGAAGAGACAGATAATGATCATAAAGAATAAAGATCAACTCCCTTCTTAAAAACATTGAACTACTTAATTAATTTTAGGTAGTTCTTTTCATTTATAATGTTATGGCAAAAAGAAAAAATTATCTTGAAACTTTTCTTTTTCCGGGAATTGATGTTCTATACCCAGTTTATGCTCTCAATGAGGATGGGAAGGTAATAAATTTTAAATCAATCATATACCCTTCCCCTAGATCAAAAAAGAAATTCACTAGAGGAAAACAATTAGCCAACAGAAGTATGCAGGCTAAAATATTTGATGCGATAATAAATATTGGTTACTTTAATCCTCTCCAGGTAATCCCAGAATTTCCGATAGTAATTCAAAATTCCCTCAGACTACCCGGACAATCCGGAATGTATATGCTCTTAGATTATTATTTTCCAGAACTTAGGTTGGCCGTCGAGTTAGATTCAGAGTTACATTCGGTCGAAAAAGATAAACTCCGTGATCAATATTTAGGAAACTTGGGGATAGCTGTTTGGAGAATAAATGGATTACACAAACCGTCAGTCCAGAAAAAAGAGTTTCCAGAACTAACAAAGTGGATGAGAGAAAATGGAACTAAACCGATGTTATCCTTTGATTTTCAGAAAGACATAAGAGAATGGGTACAGAAAAATTCACCCTGTGACCTTTAGTTTTCTTATATATGAAACCCATAAAATAAAAAGATTATGATATATTTAAAAGGAATATATGATTCAGGATCTAAGAAAATGATCATTGAATTTAAAAATGGACTCCTCGAAAATTACTTTGATGTCCTGGAAAATTGTGTGAAAGAAAATAAATCTAAAGGTATTCTTCCTGAGGACTTAGAATTACAAAATCTAGAAGATAGTAGATGTCTTATTATGTTTCACATAGATCTTCCGGAAGCACAAGGGATGAAAGATGGACAAAGAATAGGAACTCTCCCAAAGGGTATGACAGACAAAATTTCAAATGTCATCGAGGAATTTAGAAAGAAAGCTATCAAGAAAGAATTTTCAGTTACAGAATTTATTCCTCTCTCTGGATATCCCCTCGAGGACCTTCAAAAGGACATACATGAGGCAATCAAGAACAAGAGGAATTTTTGTGTAGTTGATAAATACTCAGAGTATCTTAAATTTGCAGATGGGAAAACAACTTCTCTAAATCAGAGCAAAGTGAAATATCTGAGTAATGAATATTCTGATACCGCAATCTATATCTACGAAGGAAATCTTAAAAAACTAAAAGAACTTTACAAAGACAAACTTTCTATTGTAGATTGGGGTTAAACCATAAAGAACTTACTTTTCCAGAGGTAGGTTCTTTTTTTTATCCCTTCAAAATCTTATATATAGAAATAATTGTTTATTATTTCTTCCATTACATATAATATAGTTATAAAATCCTTGTCTGTGAAGATAGGGATTTTTTATTTTTTTTTGCTTAAAGGGATCTAGGTATAGGAAAATCCTTAAAGAATCTTGTAAAGAAATTTTTTCCAAAGAAATTTAGAAAATAATTATAATTTTCTTTTTTTATTTTTAAGGGAAGACCACCAATCCTGCCCATCTTTCTCGCTAAAGCTTCGGAATCTGCCAGTCTTCCCTTGTTTTTAGATTTCCTCAGTAAGAAAGATATCTATTCTGGAAAAATCCTAAAATATAAATAAATTTTCCATAAACATATATCTATAATCTCTGTTAGCGCCGCAGGCGATAAGAGAGAAACCCTGGTGGCAGTTTCTGTAGCGAAGCGAAAGAAAGTGGGTAGGCTTTTATGAAACGACGTAAGGAGTGAAATAAAAGGGGAACAGGGTTAGATAAAGAAAAAAATAATATTAACTGGGGGATTTTATATTATGAAAACAGTATATATAGAAATTTAGATCATTTCAGGGAAAAACCACCCACATTTTACTAGTAAAAATAGCTAAAACCCTTATATATGTTAATAAAGAGAGACTATATTACTTAAAGGAATTATCATTAATTTAGATCCCTTTAAGCAAAATTTTTAAGTGAACTCTTTATTAAAAATATTAATAATAACAATTTTAAATCAATCTGTCATGAATAAAAAGATTATTAAGGTTCCCTCTGGAAGGAACATAAAATATATTTCAGAGTGGTTAGAGTATAAAATTC
>CAZKIT010000234.1:0-2495 GCA_964552905.1 uncultured Spirochaetaceae bacterium | reverse complement strand
CCAGACAGCATAAAGAGTAACATCGGCCTTTTCAGCATAGTCAGCCTGGGCTTTATAAGTAATTCCGCTTTCGTCGGCGGTTGTATTCCAGCCGTAGAATTTCATGGTGCCGTTCTCAAGACCGCTGCCGTCAGAGAGCTTAACACTACTCTCATCATCTCTTAAAATCGTAGGATCTTTAGTACCTGTACCGCCGTTTGCGTCATATGTGACTGTGTAGATAGCAGTCCACTTAGCTTCGATTTTCATGTCAACAGAGAAATCTACAACAGTGGAAGCATCCTTTAAAACGCCGTTTACAAGCCAGCCGTCGAAGACATAGCCGTCTCTTTCTTCCGGAGATGCAGGAAGGGTTGTTGTAGTAACATCATCTCTGACAACAAGGTCCTGTGTAGTATCGTTGCCGTTATCTACGGAGATGGTATGAAGGACAGTCCACTTTGCTTCGATCTTCATATCTACAGAGAAATCGACAACAGCGGAAGCATCCTTTAAGGCGCCGTCTACAAGCCAGCCGTCGAAGGCATAACCTTCTCTTTCTGCAGGTTTATCAGGGAGAGTAACGGTTGTATTTCCTTCCTTGACAACAAGAGTCTGACTGCTACCGTCGCCGTTGTCTACGCTGATGATGAAACCTGTTATAGCCTTGATTTCGCTGTCTTCAGAGATGTGAATCTTCTCTCCTATGTCATAAGTTTTATCGTCATATACCCATTCGAGGATATTTTCCAGCCCTTCCATTTCCCCCGGAAAAGTATAATCACCAACATAGACGATGAACGAATGTACGGTTTCTTCCTTGTAGTTTTTAACAGTCACATGATGGTAGAACGGATCATTCCCGCATGATACGGTAAGCATCATTGCTAAAAGGATCAGAGTGATACACGAAATGACAAGCTTGTTTTTTTTCTTCATAAAAATTCCCCTTTGCAGAACTTCTTTCTGCCTCTTTCTATTTTCTTCTATTTAGTTTTCTTGATCGTTTTCCTTCTGGGATTGCAGAAAAGAGTTCACCCTCCTGATGAATTCGTCATGCTGAAAGGAAATAAGACAGTCTAAAACTGCTTCCTGTATAATCTCGCTGATTGATTTTGCGTCTGATAAAATCATCTCTTTTGTTCTTTCATCAATCTGGTGAAGTATGCATGAAGACATGAGACTGTTGAGCATCAGCATTTCGTAGTCTTCCGGCATATCAGGCCAGTATGTGTATACTGCTGTTACTGCTTCTGCAATACCGGGAATGAGTAAATCGGATTCATAGATTTCTCGTCTTTCGTATACGAATTTTAGAATCCTGTCGAAAAGGGTGTCTGAAATCAAACCTCTCCGACCGAGCCAGTCATCGAGTTTTTCCAGGATGACGAAGCCTTCATCGTCTATTACTTCATCATTGTCACTGAAGCATTCGATAAACATTTTCGTCATATCCAAGATGCACTCTGTTTCCTGTTCAGTGAAGCTCGTTAGAACTTTATCTTCCTTCATCCTCATTTCCTTTTCCACAGTATACATGAGTTGTGGCATTTTGTTGGAAAAGAAACAGTAAAGGATGTTGTAATTCCTACGGACTATATTTTGATATACTTTCCTCAACCCCGAAGCCGCAGGAGATGTCACTGATTTCTTTGTGAAACAAATAAGAAAAGATAGTCTGTTTGCTCCGACGTCGTCTTTGTGCATAGAGTACTACTTTACGTAGCTTTTCTTGCGTCGACTCACCTACCCTACTACATTTTGGATTTGCTTTTGATCTCGTGAAAGGGATATCTTCGTTTTATTTTCATAAACGAAAATTTTATTCTGAATCTATTGCCTTAATGAAATTGCGTTATAATATCTCTGACGGGAGAAATTATGAAAATCTGCACAGGAAAAGAATCAGATGAAGAACTTCAGAAACGTTTTGAAACCTTCTCCATACAGGACAGGAAGCGTGCTGTCGACTACTGCGGAGGCAAAGGCTCTCCTGAGTGTGCTTCCTGTCCGGCCAAGAGAAATCCGTACCACGTCTGCAGCTGGATGCTGCTCTTCAAAGAGCGGCCTACTGACTGGATTGTCACTGGTGATAACATCACACTCCGAAAGAAAGGAGAATAACACGGCAACATTTATCCGTCACGAAGACTGGACTGAGAGAATGCGGAAAGAATATAAGGAAAGGTTCAACATGATCATCCCTCTTAAAGTGCAGGAAAGAGAAATGGAAAAACCATAATCTTCTGCGTCATAGAAGGAGACGGATGAAAGGACTGAGAGACAGACGGATTAAGAGAAAAGCCCCCTGCCGTAATACAGAGGGCCTTTATAATAGTTTTAAGATATAAACCTTATTATGCGAAATTTCACATTATCGTCATAATGCGCGGTTATAGAAAATGCGCGGTCTTTAACTCCTTCTCTTACATTATAAAGAGTTAATACCGTTTCGCAATCCAATTTCCGCGCATTTTATCAGCTATCTCAGTCCATAATCTTTTGCCAGATTCTTC
>CAZKIT010000233.1:0-2498 GCA_964552905.1 uncultured Spirochaetaceae bacterium | reverse complement strand
TCTATAACATACAGATTTCTCAGCACCTCGATATAATCATCAAGTGTCAGAATGGTAGTTGAAGTTTCTGTATTCACATCAGTAAGGATTGAAGCCTTTTTTGCAAGAGTAGAAACATTCCTGCTGTAGGAATGGAGAATACTTTTCATCGTATTCTTGTTTCGCCTTACATCATCAACCTTGAACATATCTTCCTCGTAAATCTGAGAAAAATAATCTTTCGCTATCTCAAGCTGAGCGTCCCTGTCATCAAGGAGCACACTGGAAGGCCATCCGCCCCTGCATGCTGCAAAGATAAGATTCTCTATTGTGAGATTGGAAGAACATCCTCTTTCGAGCTTTTCCTCCCCGCTGAACAGCCTTGCAAGAGAAACGGTACCGCTCGATTCCCCTGACTCAAAAAGACTCAACGGATACATTTTCAGCTTCGAGATTCTGCCTGTTCCGGTATGGTATGTCTTCACTTTTTTGGAAGTTGACCCTGTAAGTATGAAATGTCCCCTGCCTGGGTTGTCATCACAGTATGAACGGACAGCATCCCAGAGAGGCGGTGCATCCTGCCATTCGTCGATAAGTCTCGGCTGTTCTCCGTCAAGGAGCGCAGAGGGATTGATTTCTGCTGTTCTGATGAGCGCTTCCTTATTCGGATCCTTCTGTAGCCGTATAACACTTTTTGCAACCTGTTCCGCAGTTGTTGTTTTTCCGCATGCTTTCGGTCCGACTATATTTACAGCACCGAAAGAACGCAACTTCAAATCAAGTTGCCTATCTACTATACGATTCAGATATTTTTCCATAACTAACTCCACCCTTGCTAATATTTTCATACAAAATATAGAGTTAGTCAAATAATTATATCTTTTTGCGCCTTTTCATTATATTTTTTTGTGCAATTTCATTATATTTTTTTGAGACAAATTACTTGGTATTTTTGTTGTTTTTGGCAGGGCTAATCCTGGAATACCCAGTTCGGGAAGAGTTTCTGCATTCTCTCGTCGGGATAATGCTCGTCGATGCAGCTTTCGATGGCAGAGGATGCAGCCTTTCCTTCCGTCCTTGTCGTCCACCTTGCCATGATGAAGCCCGAAGCTATGATGTCGAAGATGAAGAATGCGAGGATAAGCCACGTGAGGGCCTTTCCGACCTTGTCGGGGATGGCGAGTATCATCTTCGAGAGCAGCGGATATATTCTCTTGATCCAGAGTACACCGAGAGCTCCCCACATCAGCGAATAATAGAGACAGATTCTTCCGTTTATATTGAATGGAAGATGGCTGTAGTCCCATGCTCTGACTCCTAGGAGAAGTTCCTGTCCCCATGAGCAGACGTACTCAAGTACCGAGCCGACAAGAAAGCCGCCGAGGAACGATATTCTCTCGGTATGGTTACGGTATCTGTAGAGAAAGTACGAGAGAGCCACGGCTCCGAGGCCGTAGAGGATGTTGAACGGACCGTAGACAAGGCCCTGTCTGCTCTCGATGTAGCCGTTGGTGAGCCAGCACCAGAACATCTCGATTACGACACCGCCGAAAGAGCCGATGTAGAGTATCCAGAGAATCTTGTAGAGGTTGATTCCCTTCGAGAAGTGATTCTTCTTCACTTCCTCCTCGTCGATTCTGGCGTTGCTGAGTCCCGTAAGCAGCCGGCCGCGGACATCGTGCCACCTGCCGGAGAGCTCGTCGGAGACCTCGAAGAGAGTCTCGTAGGACTTCACGATGTTCTTTCTCGTGCGTCTGAAGCTCTCCCCTGTCGCCTCGACCGTCGCCTTGATTTCATCCCGGTCCTTGTCATGTAAAAGAGACGGAAAGAAGTCGTTCTGCATTTCCGTAACGGTATTCGTGACTGTCTGGAGGAGTTCCTCGCTCTTGATTTCCGCGCTGCTTCTGATTTCAAGAGAATCAGTCAGCGTCGTATTCTTCTTTTTCTTTCTTCCGAACTTCATAATCAAATAACCCCTTCCCGGAGGAAGAGGTTAACCCATCATGAAAGATATTGGAATACGGCTGAGCCCTTTTTCCTCAGCCACAATGCCTCAAGGACGATTCCGATAACGAAGACGGCAAGATATATGAGAATATAAAGGGATATGTTCATCACGCCGAAGAGGAACTTGAAGTATATGAATGCGAACAGGGCAGCTACAGCCCATCCTCCGAAGAGGGAGATGTACGTCGCGAATCCGTTCTTGACGCAGGAGGCCTCATTCGTCCAGTTGAGAGACGGATGAAGCAGGTTCAGCATCAGCCCCGTCTGTGACATGAGAAGGCTGTAAACCAGAGCAAAGACAAGCACGAGAGGAAGGTCCTTTATGCTGATTACAGTAGTCGCCACTGCGCTGAGGAGGAGGATGACGGACGCTGCTGCACTCGGGACGAAGCAGAAGATGATCTTGCTCTTCAGCACCTCGAAGGGATCTACGGGAAGTGACTGGACTATCCAGATGTTCTTTCCCTCGAGAGATACGCTGGGAGCGCTTATGCCGTTCATCGAGATTATGA
>CAZKIT010000232.1:0-2500 GCA_964552905.1 uncultured Spirochaetaceae bacterium | reverse complement strand
ACGACTTGCGAAAGCTTTGACGAGTTCAAGATCCGCCTTCTTCATTCCGGCGAGTTCCCCGATTTCAAGAATCCAGTACCCCTGGAGTTTCTCCGCTCCGGATTTATCCTTCATGTCGAAAAGCGTGAGGCTGTCGGAGTAATACTCCCTTCCCATCTTCGCGATAATCGTAGACTTCCCGCAGCCCTGAGGCCCGACAAGCACAGCAATGGTGTCGAACTTGATTCCGGGTTCATAGATTCTGGCTACGGCCGCAACAAAGGGCTTTCTTGTCACTGCTCTCACATACGGTGTATCCTTCGCCCCTAAGTAATCGATAAAGAGAGTTTCAAGCCTCTTCTTTCCGTCCCATAGAGGAATATTATTTAACTTATCTCTCAACGGATGGAAGTGTCTGTCATCAACTACCTTCGTAAATGCCACATCATGGTTACGGCTTGAGAAGGTCTCATACTTCACGTCAATCAGAGCCTTGAGCTGTGCGGTATCCGCATCTCTCCAGAAGCTGTTACCCTCGGGTCTCTTCCACGGTACATCACCGGTAATCTGCACGCGGTTAACGAACTCGTTGAAGGCTATATTCCTGAAGCCCGGGTCATTCTGAAGAATCAGCATGAGATTCCACACGCTGTTCTCAAGACAGTGGCTGCGCTTCTGATATCGGAGCTTCTTTGTCCAGTCATCGTCTCCTTCACACACGGGAGACGAGAATTCTGTTGCGGCCTGTTCCTGTTTTTCCCTGAGGAGTCTGCTCTTCACTTCATCCTGCTCCATGGCGAAGTCACTCATCGCCCTGAAGGATTCCTTCTCGTCCATATCGCCGAATTTATGGATGCGCACTATGTCGAAGGCATTGCAGAGTTTAAGATTGGCAGGGTCTTTCGCATGGTGGCTGTAGATGAACTTATCCTCGATTACCTCGACTCCTGCGATGCTTCGTGAAGGGCTATAGTGCCAACGGTTATCCTTCTCCGTCGGTTCATAAACATCAGAGAGAAAGGACTCCAGGGCCCTCGTTATCGGGTAATACACACGGTTGAAAAGACCGACGACACCGTCCTTCGTGAGAGGATCCTGAACCTTCTTCTGTGCACCAATACGTTTTTCCTTTTCCTTCGATGAAATCGGAAGCGTCGTCGGGTCAGTCCAGTCAGGATGCTCAGAGAGGATGACATCCGGGTCTATCCATTCCTTGTCCGTTTCCTTATATACAAACACTCCGTCGGACGGAGTAGAGGGCCAGTACATGAGCTGGTTCGTAAGATATGAGCACGTGTCAAAATACTCGATGTTGATGGAAGCGGCCACGTACCTCGATACCGCATTGAACTCCTCCGGTGTAACATCTCTCGTCAACGGACAGACGATACGCACTCTCGGCTTCTCGGGAGTACTGCTGTGAGTCGAATACAGCACAGATGTGTACGGAAAAGACGACTCAAAGTTCTCAAGGAACTGCGGCGTTATATCATCCCCGTCGAGGTTAAGCATAGAGCGTGACTCCACTGCAGGAGCTGTCCTCTTTCCGTCTCTGAGAACGCCTGCCACAAAGCCTCCGTGGTCCTTCGCGTTCCCCCTCTCTTCGCTTTTCATCTTCGAATACTCTGCAACTGTCTCGCCTGTTCTGAGAGGCGTGTTGAGGCGTTTCTTCAGTTCGTCAAACGTAATTGTGCTGTTACGCCACCAGGTTGCCTTACGGCTGTTACCGTAAGCGATTGGTAGATTTCTCATTCTTCATCTCCTGATTTCTGTGTCTCGGAGGCAGTCAGAGCATCTGAATTATCAGGGCCTCCATCTAATACCGAAGACGAGGACGGAAAACTGACGGTTTTCTGAAAATTCCCTGACAATTTCTCTTTGAGCGCCTTCTCTGCCCGGGTGAGCCAGTGTGTTATCTTGCTTGCATCCTTCTCGCCGATGGATGCCGCATAGTCCTTGACGGCCATCTCATCGATACGGACTGCAATGAAGGCTTCAGCCCAGTGAGGCTTCTTTCTTAGAGCAGAACGGATTTTATCGCAGCATTCCCTGTACGCCTCCTCCCTGTCGAAGACCTTTGCGGCATCGTAATCGAAGTACACATCCTTATCTGATGCCATTTCCATCAGGGGCTCTTCAAGAATGAGCCTCTCCCCTTCCTTGTCAGTGATTGCAAGGCAGTCCGAGATTTTGTAATTCCCTGTAGCAAAGGCATTCCTCTCGGGCTTGTTGAACTCCGTGTCGAAGACATCCTGAAGCCTCTTCTGCTTCTCGTTCTCTGGAAGATCATCCTTATCTTCCAGGCCGAGCGACACCCAGAGTTCTCCGGCATCCTTCTCATCCAGGTTGAGGGTGATGAAGGTCTCATCGTAGCGAATTTTTATAAACAAAACGGTATATCCTTCCGGCATATAAGCCGAAGCGGAGATAACCGATGTTTGTTTCATGTAAGGATTTATACATAATGTGTAGCCACCTGTACCGCGGAGTCTCTCCGCTTTAGTCGGGTGGACCGGCCGTC
>CAZKIT010000231.1:0-2512 GCA_964552905.1 uncultured Spirochaetaceae bacterium | reverse complement strand
TCTCTGTCCTCGAAAGTGTCGACAACATAATTCCGTACCCCCAGAGAGGGGAAGCCAGCTACACGGGCTTCATCAGGAAGGATGACGGTAGAATCAACTGGAATGAAAGTGCATCCTCTATTCATGCCCTCGTCAGGGCATGCTATCCCTGGCCGAAGGCATGGTGCCTCTATAACGGCTCCCCGTTCATAATCACAGGAGTTCACTCGTCTTCGTTCCTTCCCTTCGAGCCGTGTACGGAGACGCCGGGTACCGTCGTCGCACTCGACAGGAAGAAAGGGCTCAAGATTGCCACGGGAGATGGCTACCTCTACGTCTCGCATGTCCTTCCTCCGATGAAGAAGGAGATGGACGCTGCAGCGTTTATAAACGGGGCGAGGGATTTCATCGGGACTGTACTGGAGTAGAGAGCTCCTTCATCGTCTTCACGATGAAGAAGGCAGTAATCACGGCTGTCAGTATGTCGGAAAGCGGGAATGACCACAAAAGGCCGTCAAGTCCCATGAAGACGGGAAGAAGAACGGGCAGAAAAACGCCGAAGATAATCTCCCTTACAAGCGAAATGAGAGTGGACTCGAGTCCCTTTCCGAGGGCCTGGAGGAATATGAAGGTCCCCTTGTTCACGGTTGAAAGCACCATCATGGAGAGATAGATTCTGAAGCACTTCACTGTGAATGATGCATAGTACGAACTCTCTCCCGCCGCACCGAAGAGGGATGCTATCTGAAGAGGGAAGACTTCGACAATGAAGAGAGCCGCGACTCCGACTGCAGCTTCGGAAAGCAGGACGTACACAAAAAGCGACTTCACCCTGTCGTTCCTTCCGGCGCCACGGTTGTAGCCGGCAACCGGAATCGAACCTGCGGCTATTCCTATTGCTATCGAAATGGCTATCTGGAAGAATTTCATCACGATGCCAAGCACCGCAAGCGGTATCTGTGAAAACTCTTCCAGTCCGAATACCGGGTCGAGGGCACCGTACTTTGTGCAGCTTTTCTGGACTGCCGCCATGCTTATGACAAGAGAGACCTGACTGAGGAGACTTGTAAGCCCCAGAGGAAGGAATCTTTTCAGGACTGTGCCGTTCAGACGAAAACTCTTCTTTTCTATTTTCACTGTCTTCATATGGAAAAGATACCAGACGGCCATGACTGCCGTGATGATCTGACCGATTACGGTTGCAACAGCCGCGCCCGTCATTCCCCATCTGAAGCCATAGATGAAGACGGGATCGAGAATGAGATTCGTCACTGCTCCCGCCACTGTCGATACCATCGCAAACCGCGGTGACGAGTCACTCCTGATTATGGGATTGAGCGCCTGTCCGAACATGTAGAAGGGAAGGCCGAGGGTAATCCAGAAGAAATATTCCCGGCTGAAGGCATATGTCTCGTCGTTCACTCTCCCGCCGAAGAATGTGAGGATAGGGGATGAGAAGACGAGGTAGAGCACCGTCAGGACAATACTGCTTATTACAGTGAGAATGACTGCGTTTCCGACGGCTGACGAGGCATTGTCCTTCTCACCTTTGCCGAGCGAGAGCGAGACGAACGCACAGCATCCGTCTCCGATCATCACGGCGACCGCCAGGGCAAGGACAGTCAGCGGGAACACGACGGTGTTGGCCGCATTGCCGCAGGAGCCGAGGTAGGGGGCATTTGCGATGAATACCTGGTCGACTATGTTGTAGAGTGCCCCGACGAGTAGTGATACGATGCAGGGAAGCGAGAACTTTCTCACGAGTTTCCCGATTTTTTCTTCTTCCATGAATGAATTGAGTTTTTCTTCCATTGTTTCTTCCTTTCCGTGATTGAAAAACGACACGGAGTCATCAGCTCTTGTGTCGTATCGGAAGGGAAGACCATTCGTGTATCGTATCGTGTTTGCTTCCACACTTTTAACAGAAGAGGAAAGAAAAATCAAGAAAGGGGACGCATGTGCTTCTTCGCTTCATAGATGTCGTATTCTGCCGGGAGCCCTCTCTCCTTCCTCCACTTTGCGATATATTCCGTAACGGTCTTTTCGAGCTTCCTTTCTTCATCTTCCTTTCTTTCATCTCCCGGAATGAAGTGCGAGCGGAAGAAGACCGTGTCGACTCCGGTGTAAGGGTAGTCGGAAAGCGACGAGATGAGGCTCCTGTTGTTCTGAACAAAGTTCCTTATTCCCTCCGTTCTCCTCTTTCCGAACTTCTCCGTGCTTCCCTGAGCTGTGAGGTTTTCGTCGAGACAGACGGTGACGCAGTTTGAGCGTCCTGTCCGGAATTCCACATAGTGTATGTTGTCACTGCGCTCTATGAGATTATATGTACTCAATGTGTCGAGCCTTACCTTCACTCCGAGTCCCGACTCGTTCTCCTTCAGGATTCCGTCACTCCATCTCCTTCTAACAGAGGTGAGAATGCTTCTGTCAAAGTCCTTCCAGAGCGTGAACGGTGTGGAGAGTCGGCGGCATTCGAGAAGCATTGCTCTGAACTCATCGAGGGAAAGCGTCTTTTCGGAGAGCATTCCGATTT
>CAZKIT010000230.1:0-2538 GCA_964552905.1 uncultured Spirochaetaceae bacterium | reverse complement strand
TGTGTGCCAACGCTTACGGGGTGCCTCTTCTTTTTGCAAAGAAGGCCAAGAGTGATAATATCGAGAACGGACTCTTCAAGAGCGAGGTCTGGTCTTATACCTACAAGAAGAAGTTCACTCTCATCGTATCGAAGGAATGGCTGCATGAGAGCGACAACGTTCTCATCATCGACGACTTCATGGCCAAGGGCAACGCCGTACAGGGCCTCATCGACATCGTGAACGAGGCAGGCTGTCATCTTGAGGGTATCGGGATTGCGGTCGAGAAGGGCTTCCAGGGCGGTGGTGACAATCTCCGTGCGAAGGGCCTGAATTACAAGGCACTCGCAGTCATCGACAGCGTCAGCGAGGACGGGAAGATTACTTTCAGAGAGGATGAGTGATGAAGAAGGTTCTCATACTCGATTTCGGAGGTCAGTACAACCTCCTCATCGCACGCCGTGTCAGACAGAGCGGCGTCTACTGCGAGATAAAGAGCTACAGGATGAAGATGGACGAGATAATCTCGTTCAAGCCCGATGCCGTCATCCTCACCGGAGGACCTGCAACGGTCTTCGAGGAGAATGCCCCGAAGCTCGATGAGAGGATATTCAATATGGGGATTCCCGTACTGGGTATCTGCTACGGCATGCAGCTCATGGTATATGAAAACGGCGGAGAATGCAGAAGAGCCGAGAAGAGGGAGTATGGCAAGGTAATCCTGAATCACTCAGAGTCTCCTCTCTTCAGCGGTGTTCCGGAGTCATCGGTGTGCTGGATGAGTCACGGCGTCGAATGCGAAAAGCTTCCCGAGGGCTTTGTCCGCACGGCCTGGTCAGATTCCTGCTCCTTTGCGGGAGTCGAGAACCGCGAGAGAAAGCTCTACGGTGTTCAGTTCCATCCGGAAGTCGTCCACACCGAATACGGCACGAAGATTCTCGAGAACTTCTTATATGAAGTCTGCGGTTTCAAGCGCGAGTGGACGATGACGAGTTATCTCGAGACTGCTGTGAAGTCCATCAAGGAGAAGGTCGGAGACGGCCGTGTGCTCCTGGCACTCTCCGGCGGAGTCGACAGCACAGTGTGTGCTGCACTCCTTTCAAGGGCAGTCGGACCGAAGCTTACATGTATCTTCGTCGACCACGGACTATTGAGAAAGAACGAGGGCGATGAAGTGGAGTCCGTCATGACGAAGCTCTTCGATGCCGATGTAAGGAGAGTCGACGCAAAGGACAGGTTCCTCACACTTTTGAAGGGAGTAACCGAGCCCGAGAGAAAAAGAAAGATCATCGGAGAGACATTCATCCGTGTATTCGAGGAAGAGGCGAAGAAAATCGGCAAAGTCGAGTTCCTTGCTCAGGGAACAATCTACCCGGACGTCGTTGAAAGCGGACTCGGGGGAGAGAGTGCAGTTATAAAGAGCCACCACAACGTCGGAGGACTTCCATCTGTTGTCGCGTTCAATGAGATAATCGAACCCCTCAGAATGCTCTTCAAGGATGAGGTGAGGGAACTCGGACTCGAACTGGGACTTCCCGAAAACATCGTCATGCGTCAGCCGTTCCCAGGTCCGGGACTTGCAATAAGAATCATCGGAGAGGTAACGGAAGAGAAACTCGCAATCCTCAGAGAAGCTGATGCAATCTTCCGGGAAGAGGCGATAAAGAACGGTTATAAGAATGCGCCGAGTCAGTATTTCGCAGCGCTTACGAATATGAGAAGCGTCGGTGTCATGGGCGACGAGAGAAGCTACGACTACGCCATAGCTCTCAGAGCCGTCAATACCTCCGATTTCATGACAGCCACATGGTCACGTCTCGACTATGACCTCCTCGACAGGGTATCCTCCCGAATCGTGGGAGAGGTCAAGCACGTCAACCGTGTCCTCTACGACATAACGAGTAAACCGCCAGCAACAATTGAACTGGAGTAGCAATTAATTATACTACAAAAAGTTAAGCATAATATGTTGTAATTATAATAGGGGCTCATTCATTACATGAGCCTCTACATAATCAGGTTTTCGCACTATAGATTTCTATTAAAAGAGAGTCTTCATAACAGGATTGTAGAAAACTTCTTCGTCGAGCTTATCTCCTCCGAGATATTCACCTGTTGATGATGTAGCACGGAATGCTGAAAAATGGTACATATCGATGAACGGTATTGTCCTCTCTCTGAAGTAGAAGTTGTATACGTCAGAGAACTTAGGAGTTGACTTTTCTTCTAATCTAGGCGAGAAATCTTTCATCTTTTCGGTTTCCGTCTTACTTCATCTCTCTGCCAGTCAAAGAAGATGACTTCGGTAGAGGAGGCGAGGGCGGAGAAGCCTTTTGACACGTATCGCTATTACCTCACAACTCACCTGGCACTCAACTCCTTTGTCACATCCACAAATGGCGCTTGTACTCTTATGGGTTTCCCCCGGCCATTCATGCAGAAAAACAGGTCGCCGGCTCCCAGCAGTTTTTCAGCTCCGGGCTCATCAAGAATTATTCTGCTGTCTAAGCTGCCGGACACAGCAAATGCAATCCGGGATGGAAAATCATTCTTGATTTC
>CAZKIT010000229.1:0-2542 GCA_964552905.1 uncultured Spirochaetaceae bacterium | reverse complement strand
GAACTCGTCATCGACTGTGATATCGGAAGCAGAGAGACCGAATGCAAGCAGTAATACAAGTATTGTCAGAAATATTCTCTTCATCATCCGGCCTCCTTAAACTGTTTCCGATGATACATAGTCATCGAGTGTGTTCTCACCTCCGGCGTAGTCGAAGGCCCAGATTTCCGCACTGTTGTTCGGGTCTGTTGACAGTACCAGCGACTCGGGACCGTTGTTCTTGTCGCACTTCCAGCCGTAGAGGAATGAGTTGGTTCCCTCCATGAGGAACGAGTTGCTGATTTCATCCGGAATCGAACCTTCCTTGACGCTGAAGTAGATTGAGCCGTCCGCCGATGTGAAACCGAATGCTCTCAGGACATATTCGTATGTTCCGGTTATTGTCAGCTTCTTGTCAGTCCCGGGGATGACCTGGACGAAGATGAATGTTCCGTCCTTCCTGAGTGCGATGCTGGCATCATGCTCCTCGCTGCTTTCGGCGGCAAGGGAGTAGGTTCCTACTATCGGGTTCGGCACTCCGGGAGCACATGAGGAGACCAGCAGAATTATGATAAGTGTTAAAAGTATGTATCCTGTTCTCTTCATCTTCTCACTCCTGGTTCGGGCTTACTTCTTCCGCCCCGAGTCCGTTCGACTGTGTAACCGTATATGTGCCGACGAACTTCTGGTCAGATACGCTGATGTTCGTCATGCCGATTGTTGCAGGGTACCATCCCTTGATTGTGAAACCGCCTGTCGCGTCACCGCTTCCTGACATGGAGACGTTCATCGTGTAGCTTCCCGTCGTGTTCATCCATTCGACTTCGCCGAACCTGTTGTATGCAAACGAGACTCTTCCGCCGACCCCCTGTACTACGGCAGAGTACTTGATCGTACCGTTGTTGAAGTAGGAGTTCTCCGTTATGCCGTCAGAGAGACTTCCTGTTCCCGCCTGCTTGATCTTTGCGTAGATTGCGCTGTTCTTCCACTTCGTGTTGATGTCGTATGAGTACGGATAATCCGAAGTAAGGTACTTCGTATCGATGTGCTCCCAGGGCTTGAGACAATAAATCTGCATGTACTTGATGAGAAGTGCACCCGTGATGGCACTGTAGCCGGAGTTGACCTTGCTCCATTCTCCCTCACGTCCGAGTGAATCCTTGCCTTTGACGGCGTAGTAGTACTTCGTGCCGATTGGTGTTCTGGAGCTTATCTTCAGAATATTAGTGTTGTTGTCGAGTTTCTTGATTGTGACACCTGTGTATTCTTCATCCGGAGTAGATGACGTGTCTGTTACTTCGCTGTGCCATACACGGACGTCGTATGTGACTGCTGTCGTATCGCTCGAGAGCGTAATCGAAACAGGATAGAGGCCGCTCTCCGCACTGTCTCCACTGTAGACCGTGTTGTCGGAAGCATTGAAGCCGTCAGGTGTCGTCGGACGGGGAACACAGAAACCGTTGCTGTCGACTGCGTCGGCGTAGCTTCGGCTTGAAATGAAGCCCGAGTTGGTTCTTACCGAGAAGTATTCGTAGCTCTCTTCTCCTTCCGTGGCGTTGACGTTGTATGTAGTCGTAACTGTATATTCCCCGGTTGCGTTGACGGGAATGATGCTGTAGCCTTCAAGCTCATGCCACGTGTCATTGGCGTTCTTTCTTCCGTATAACGTATAGAACCAGGACGGGTTCTCGTCAGCTCCGATGGCATCTCTGAACGTGAAGCTGAAACCGGTTTCCGTCAGCGTCTTCGATGTAATTTCTTCAGGCGGGGAAAGGAGGAATCCCGATGCCGATGCCGGGGTTCCGTTTGCTTCTGCAGTCATTCCGTCCTCCTGAGTTACCTCTCCGATGGCGATGATCTTGTAGGTGTATTCCAGTCCTTCCTTCAGGGATGTCGTGTCAGAATAAGTCATCTTTCCCTCGATGACTGTCGGGACGGGGTCTCCGTTCTTCGTCGAATAGATCAGCGTCTCGCTTTCTCCCTCGGCACTGCGGTAGATATCCCAGTCGTAGGAGCGTGTGTCGTCGTTACCGGGATACATCGCATCCCATGTGAGCGTGATTGTATCAGTGGAGGTACCTCTTGTCGCAGTGAAATTCTTCGCTGCCGACGGAGCACCCTCGACACGGGTATAGCCGATTCTCTGGCTGCTTTCTTCGCTCTTTACTCCCGATTCGGAGATGGAGACGATGTAGAAGTAGATGTAGGCGCCCCTGTATGCCTTTGCCGGAACGAACGAGGCTTCTGTCATGTTGCTCGAGTAGGTGTAGTCGTAGACCTGGAGGTCGGAGGGAATAACCTGGCTCCACGTGCCGCCGTAGCCAGTGGTACTCCAGTAGATCTTGTAGCCCTTGACGTTGTCGACCTTGCTCCATGTAAGTCTGATTGACTTGATGTCATCTCCCTGGCTTGCCGTGAAGCTGATCGGGGCAGTCAGGACACTGCCGTAGACTGTCTCGGAATAATTTCCGAGAAGGGAGAGGTTGGAAAAACTTCTTGCCCTGACCTTATACATGTATGTGACACCGGCTGTGACATCCGTATCTTCATAGCTTGTGGTGTC
>CAZKIT010000228.1:0-2552 GCA_964552905.1 uncultured Spirochaetaceae bacterium | reverse complement strand
TGTCACCCATGTAGAACGAGAGGTCGTTCTTTATCTCGGCGAAGTTCTCGTAGGTAACTGGAAGAAGCCGGATGTCCTCACCTATGAAATCCTTGAATTCCGACGGACTTATCTCCCCCAGTCCCTTGAACCTGGTGACCTCTGCACCCCTTATCTTTCCCAGGGCCTCATCTCTCTCCTTTTCGGAATAACAGTAGACGTTCTCCTTCTTGTTTCTGACCCTGAAGAGCGGAGTCTCAAGGATGTAGAGACGTCCCTGGTTGATGACATCCTCGAAGTATGTGAAGAAATATGTCATGAGGAGTATGCGGATGTGGAAACCGTCGACATCGGCATCTGTTGCGATTACGACCTTGCCGTACCTCAGATTATCGGTGCTGTCCTCTATCCCGAGGGCTATCATCATGTTGTAGAGCTCCTCGTTGTTGTATATCTCGGTACGTTTCTTTCCGTATACGTTGACTATTTTTCCTCTGAGAGCAAAGACTGCCTGCGTGTCGGCGTTGCGGCTCTTCGTGATTGTTCCGGCTGCCGAGTCTCCCTCGGTAAGGAAGATCATCGAATTCTCGGCTTCGTCCTTGTGCGACTGCGGATAGGAGTTCAGGTGATAGCGGCATTCCTTGAGCTTGGGAATGTTGATGGCGACACGTTTGCTCTTCTCCTTGGCGCCGTTCTTGAGTGCCGCCTCCTCCTTGTGCACGCGTTCGTTATTAACGATCTTGTCCTCAAGTCCCTTCGCGATTTCCTTGTTCTTCATGAGGGCGTCGACGACGGCTTCCTTGACTTCCGCAACAATCCAGCTTCTGACGTCGGTGTTGCCGAGCTTGTTCTTCGTCTGGCTCTCGAAGACGGGATTCATTATCTTGATGGCGACCGTCGCCACGATGCCGTCCCTGATTTCGGGAGCAGCCCAGGATTTATGGTAGTATTCGTTGATACCCTTGAGGATTCCTTCCTTGAATGCGGCCTCGTGGGTTCCTCCGTCAGAAGTATACTGACCGTTGACGTAGCTGTGGTATTTCTCGCCGTAGCCGTCGGTATGTGTGAAGGAGAATTCGAGGTGCTGGTTCTTGAAGTTGATCAGAGGATAGAGGCCCGAGTCTCCCAATGTCTTCTTCACGAGGTCCATAAGCCCGCCCTGCGAGCGGATTATCTTCTTGTTGAAGTCAATCGTGAGGCCCTTGTTCAGGTAGGCATAGTTCCAGAGTCTCTCGGTAACGAACTCGTCGTTATAGGCATATTCGCCGAAGATTTCCGTGCTGTCATCGGGGATGAAGGTAACGAGGGTACCGTTGGCTTCTGTCGTCTTTCCGGAATCCTTCTTCTTCAGCACTCCACGCTGGAATGTGGCATGCATGTATTCTCCGTCACGATAGCTCGTGATTTCGAAGAATTTAGAAAGTGCATTGACCGCCTTTGTACCGACACCGTTGAGACCGACAGAATACTGAAAGGCCTCATTGTCATACTTGGCGCCGGTATTGATGACTGATACACATTCGATGACCTTCTTCAAGGGGATTCCGCGTCCGAAGTCCCTCACGGAGCATCTGTTCCCGTCAAGCGTCACGCTTATGCGGGAGCCGTGACCTTCCATGAACTCGTCTATCGAATTGTCTATAACCTCTTTGAGAAGAATGTAGATTCCGTCATCGGGGTGGCTTCCGTTTCCCAGCCTTCCGATGTACATTCCCGGGCGCTGTCGGATATGTTCTATGCTCGACAGTGTCCTGATATTACTTTCATCATATGCCATATGTTAAAGTATATCCTAAAAAATTGAGTGTTATCAAATAATTACGATTTTAATTTTCTCACAGAGTATGCTCTTTTCTCCAGCGGTCCTGCAAACAGGCCAATGAACATGAGGATGTGTCACGAGACAAAAAAATAGCTGTGGCCTCCCACAGCCTTTATGGAATGATGACAGGAATCAGAATGTGTATCTGACACCGGCGTATCCTGTGATATCGAAACGCCGGATAGTCGAATACAGGCCGCTGATTTCAGCAAAAGCTGAAATGTGATCCGTGATGGAATATTGGTAACCTGCACCGGCTTCAGCAACAAATCCGACCTTCCTTGCCACGAATGTAATGTCAGCGCCGAATGCGGCCAGTGCATAGACAGAGTTCTTTCCTGATTCGAAGAATGTATACATGCCGTATACCTTGGCTTCAAGATAACGGAACTTGAATGTATAGGAAGCCTTGGCACCTGCGGCAAACCTTTCAGTAAAAGATACATCGAACCTTACGTCAGCAGAAGCATTGAACCCCTTAGCGGAGATACCGAATCCCGCAAAGTTCCAGCTTCCGCTGAATGAAGCGGCAACAGAATATCTTCTCACTGCCCCGGCCGTCTTGCTGACAGCAGGTGTAACCTCAAAAGACATTGCAGACTTTTCTCCCTTTTCCGGAGAGACTGTTTCTGTCTTTTCTTCTTCCGAAGCGACGTTATCTTTCTCTGTCCTTTCTTCAGGAAGAGCTTGAGTCATATCTTCTTCAACGGCAATCTCCGTATCTGCTTCGGATGAAGGAGCAACGTAAGCA